>JALHNR010000360.1 GCA_022843525.1 Methylocystis sp.
CCGAAAGCGCGCACATCTCAGCTTATGTCGAACGCGTGACGGCGCGTCCATGCTTTGCGCGCGTCGCGCAGACCGACGAAGAGCTGCTCAAGATTCATGAAGCGGCGGCGGCGGCCAAATGAGGCGTCTCCCCTCTCCCATAGGGACAGGGATTCGCGCACGACTTTTGCGCGCTCGAACCTCACCAATCGATCGGCGTTTTCCCGTGTGCGATCAGGTAAGCGTTCGCCCTCGAGAAATGCTTGCAGCCGAAGAAGCCGTTGTTGGCCGAAAGCGGCGAGGGATGCGCGCATTCAAGCACGAGATGTTTGCGCCGATCGATGCTCGCGCCCTTGCGCCGGGCGTAGGCGCCCCACAGCATGAACACAACGCCTTCGCGTTCGCGCGATAGCGCGTGAATAGCGGCGTCGGTGAATTGCTCCCAGCCCTTGTTCTGATGCGAACCGGCGGCGTTCTCGCGCACGGTGAGCGTCGCGTTGAGGAGCAGCACGCCCTGGCGCGCCCAGCGCGAAAGATCGGGATCGCGCGAAACCGGGCGGCCGAGATCGGCTTCGATTTCCTTGAAGATGTTCTGGAGAGAGGGCGGCGGCGGCGTGTTGGCGCCGACGGCGAAGCAAAGGCCGCAGGCCTGGCCGGCGCCGTGATAGGGGTCTTGCCCGAGAATGACGGCTTTTACCGTGTCGAACGGACACTCGTCGAAGGCGCGAAAAATCTGCGACGCCGGCGGATATATCCGGCCCGCGACGTATTCGCCGCGGACAAATTCCCGCAGCGCGCGGAAATAGGGCTGGTCGAATTCTGCAGCGAGATGTTTGCGCCAGCTTTCTTCGAGACGGACGGGTTTTGTCATCCGCGAAGCTTAGCGGAAAGCCCTGGCGGCGTGCTATTTCTCGGTCACGCTTTCCACATCACTTCGCGCCTATCGAGGCTCCTCCGCGGCGACGATCGAAAGCGCCTTGATCGCCCGGTCGATCTTCGCCAGCACGCCGAGGCCGCCGAAGCTCGCAATCAACGTCGTCATGATCTCGCTGGTTGGAGAGGCCGCGTTGGCGGTCCCGGTCGCTTCCAAGATCGAAAGCAGCGCATAGGCGCCAACTGCGAGCGTCGTCTTGTTTCCGGTCAGCGCTTCGCCGCCCAGAAATTTGTCGATCGGGGATAATATTTTCGGCGCCGACCCGGCGTCGCCTGACGCCTGCGCGCGCTGTTTCGCCAGAAAGCTATCGAGAAGAACACGTGCATATGCGTCTTCCCTCTCGGGCGCAGGAGCCGGCGTCGCGCGGGACACTTCCCAATCAGTGACGAGGATGAGATCGGAGCCTGAATCGCCGATGTCGATAGAGCGATCGAGTTCTGCGAGACGCTTGATGACGGGCATCACGCCGCATTGCTTGTCGATGGCGTGCGGATCAAAATGACCGTCGCCGATATATTTCCCCGAGCGATAATTCGTCGAGAACGACCAAACATAAGGCGACGGCAGCCCTCGATTTCGGTATCCAAATCCGTTGTATTTTTCGGCTTCGTAGCAAACGCGTTCGATCGTCCAGTCGCCGACGCGGCGCATATCGTGAGCGCCGACCGTCAACGCGTCGATCGCGCTTTCCTCCCACGAAAACGGCGGATGGCCATTCGCCGGACGGCCTCTTGGAACATTTTTTGTGCGATCGGTAAGTGGCGAACCCTCGTGAAGATGGCGCGTGAAATCCGCGCTCGATTCCCGCTGATGAAGCGCGGCAATCAGAAACCATGGCGCGCCGACGATCTGCGAAACATTTTGGTAGCGCGGCTTATTTGCGAGCAGTCTGGCCGCTATGCGCTCGACCTCCGCGCGGTGTTCGGGGCGTATCTGCATCTTGCGCCAGAGCTTCGCATATTCGGTCTGCAAATCGGCATATCGATAGCGGGACATGCGCTTTTCCTTGGAAGAATGAATTATGCGCGCAAATTGCGCGCGCTATTTTCAAAATCATCGCTTTGCCGCGATGACGCTCAGCGCGCGTACGGCGCGATCGACCTTTGATAGGCCGCCGAGCGCGCCGAATGCGCCGATCAGGGTTAGAAGAACCTGGCTGGTCGTTGACGGCGCTTGCGTGGCGGTCGCCGTCGCGGGGCCAGCGACGCCCAACGTCTGAAAGATCGACATCGCCGCATAGGCGCCGACCGCCAGCGGAGTCTTCAAACCGACGAGCGCTTCGCCGCCCAGCGCCTTGTCGATTGGCGACATAGGGATGATCTTGGCGATTTGTTCGGCGGTCGGAGCGGCGCCATTTGCAGCGGACTTCGCGCTCGCGTCTTGAAGCGCCGTTTGCAACAATTGCCGCAGGGGAATATCCGCGCCCCCATTTCTCGCCGAACCCTGACCATTCGACTTTGCGGCGAGCGCCTGTCGGACCAGAGTCGACAATAGGTCGGCGGCTGACGTTGCGTCGGGCCGATCAGCTTCGCGCTTCTCCAACGCCCCGAGCAAGCGCTCCGCAAGCTGTTCAAGATCCGCGCGGTGCGGACTATCGGGTCCAATCAATATTGGAATCGGTCTGGCCGTCGAGACATTCAGTCGGCTCAGCGTGCGCTCATCAGCGACGCCGCTCGCTGGCATGCCTTGCGACATCTGAAACACCGAGACCGCGTTGCGGGTGTTGGGGCCGAATGCGCCATCGATCTCGCCGGGGCTGAAACCCGCGGCGCGAAGCGCCTTCTGCAAGGATTCAACGGCGGGGCCAACCGCGCCTTCCGCAAGCGCGTCGATCGCCTTGGCCTCGTCGTCGACGGGCGGCAAGATGATCTCGGCCCGCGCAATGCCGCCGCCTACGTGCGGCGGCGCTTCGTTCGCGGCGATCTGCAGGATCGTCGGCAGCGTGGTTTGCGGCAAGGGCGCCGTTTCCACCGGCATGCGGCAGGCGATCATCTCCGATTTGGGACGCGTGTCCCGCTTCACCATGTCGCTCAGATTGCCGCTAATGTAGACGATCTGGTCGCCATCGACGCGCTCGACGAAGCCGACATGGCCCTTGCCTGAATTCGCTGCGCCGCGCGGGAAAACAACGATTGCGCCGCGCTCAGGCGCGCCGTGAAGGTTCCTGCCGAAGTTCTCGTAGCTGCGCGCCGCCAGCGAGCCGGTGTTCTTGTAGCCGGCGAGACTGAGGCAAGCGCCGGCGAAGGCGGCGCACCACGGAACAGCGTCGTCCTGCACCTTGTGGCCGCAAAGACGATACATCTCGATAATTTCGGGGTTTGCGGCAGGCCCCGGAACTTCTTTTCGATTGAGGAATGACAAGGACATGGTGAGCCAAGGCGTGGACATGAAACACCCTTAAAAATGTTAGCCAATGACGCGACGCAACAAAATGCAATCGGTAGTAGTAATAAATTAAATATTCAACTATAAAGAGAATCTTGTCAATTCCCCTGGCGCGCGCCCCTCGCAAATGCTCGCGAACGGCCGCATCGCTACGCCGAGCGCGCCGCGACATCGCGTCTCGAGTGGATGAACTTCTAATCCTGCAGCGGGCCCCAGGCGGGATCGCTCGCATAGCCTGGCGTGGGGACCAGAGTCTCCGAACGGCCGAACACGTCGACCATGTGAATTTTCGGTCCGCCGCCACCCGAAGAATCACGGAAAAACATCAGGAAGAGACCGTTCGGCGCCCAGGTCGGCCCTTCATTGTGAAAGCCCTCGGTAAGAATGCGCTCGCCGGAACCGTCAATCTTCATGACGCCGATCGAGAAATTGCCGCCGTTCTGCTTGGTGAAGGCGATGTAGTCGCCCTTGGGCGACCAGACCGGCGTCGAATAGCGGCCGCCGCCGAATGAAATGCGCTTCGCCTCGCCGCCATGCGCGCCCATGACGTATATCTGCTGCGAGCCGCCGCGATCGCTCTCGAAGACGATGCGCGAGCCGTCGGGCGAGTAGGAGGGCGCGGTGTCGATGGCGCCGGTGTCGGTCAGACGCATCGTCGTGCGCGAGCGCAGATCCATCGTGTAAAGATTGGTCGTCGAGCCCTGCGCCAGCGACATGATGATCTTCTGTCCGTCGGGCGAGAACCGCGGCGAGAAGGTCATGCCCGGAAAATTGCCGACCACTTCGCGCTGACTGTTCTCGATATTCATCAACAGGACTTTCGGGTCGCCGTCGGCGCCAAACGACATGTAGGTGACGTCGAGCGAATTGGGCGAAAACCGCGGCGTGACGACGAGTTCGTCGCCGCGCGTCAGATAGCGCACATTCGCGCCGTCCTGATCCATCATGGCGAGGCGCTTGCGCCGCCTTTCCTTGGAGCCGGTTTCATCGACGAAAACGATGCGTGTGTCGAAGAAGCCTTTCTCGCCGGTGATGCGGGAAAATACGGCGTCAGAGAGAAGATGCGCGACGCGCCGCATGTTGGCGGCCTCGG
>JALHNR010000361.1 GCA_022843525.1 Methylocystis sp.
TAGTTACCAGTTGTGAGGCCGCCGCCCTGGGGATTGGACCATGCCCGCGTCGCGATGAAATAGTCCCCAGATTGGGTCGGGCGAAACATGAGGAAGGAATTGGTGAGGATGCCGCCGTCATCATCCTCGGCGATGATCACCGTGCCGGCTGTGTTTCGAAGCTCGAGATAAGGATCGAGACCCCCGCTCGTTCGCTCGAGGGAGAAGGTGTAGGTCTGCCCGGCAACAAGCGAAACACGGATATAATCGATATCGCCGAGGGATTGAATGCCGCTGGCGAGAGTGCCGCCGACTGAAACGGATGTTGTCGAGGTTGCATTGTCTGCGATGTCATCGCCCAAAAACAGCGGGTTGGAGTTGTCTAAGGCAAAGGAAACAGAATTTTCATTCACAAAATCCTTCACCTCAGTCGAGGATATCTTATCTGAGAGTGTGCACCCCAGGCACCCACACCCGCTAGTGGCGTCGAACCCGATTGTTGCCGAGAATCGACCCGCCCCAGCGCCGATGTCCGAGACGCCAGCCACGTTGCTGGTTCCGAAGGCGAAGGAGTCAGAAGACTTGTGAACGATGCGGCTTCGCAATCCGAGCATGCGAGAACTCCTCAGGGAATGGCGGCAACTAGCACTGTTCCGAGACTTTTCTCAAGTTAGGTTGTTCGCTCACTCAGACGACCTCTCCGAGGTGGGCTCCACTAGGCTGACGCCTACACTATGGATCATCGCCTCGTTTGGCCGCGACTTAACTCATCCCGTATTGACCTCGGCGCGGGCGCAGCAGACAGAGAAACCCAACAAAGGTGACATTGCGCGTGTTCGAGAGCCTTGGTATTTCGGGTGTCTGGACCTACACGCCGCCCCGTTTTGGCGATGCGCGCGGCTGGTTCTCCGAAGTATTCAATCAAGAGGCCTTGTCCGATCGTTTGGACGGTGTTGCGTTCGTTCAGGACAACCAATCACTATCGGCTGCCCGAGGGACATTACGCGGGCTTCATTTCCAGCGTCCCCCGCGCGCTCAAGACAAGCTCGTCCGGGTCGTAATGGGGGCCATTCTCGATGTGGCCGTCGACATTCGCCGCCAATCCCCGACCTATGGCCAGTCGGTCTCAGCGATGCTGAGCGCGGAAAACGGCAAACAGCTCTTTGTACCAAAAGGATTTGCGCACGGCTTCGTGACGCTCAAACCGGACACGGAGGTTCTGTACAAGGTCAGCGATTATTACAGCCGCGAGCACGAGGGCGGCGTAGCTTGGAACGATGAGCAATTGGCCATCGATTGGGGCTTTGCCGAGGCTGAGATCGTCATCGCGGAGCGGGACGCTACTTTCCCGCGTCTAGCGGATCTCGACGCGGTGTTCTAGAGACCGTGAGGCGATAGGACATCTCATGCGAGCGATCATCACCGGAGGCGCCGGCTTTATCGGTTCAGCCCTGGCGCGACACACGGCGTCGCAGCTGAATTGGGAGACGTGTGTCTATGACAAGCTGACCTATGCGGGGCACTTGTCTTCGCTGGCGCCCGTTGCGGACAGTCCATGTTTTACCTTTGTACAAGCCGACATTTGCGACCGCGAGTCCTTGGATTTGGCGTTCGCGCGCTGCGACCCGGATGTCGTTTTTCACCTTGCGGCGGAAAGCCATGTGGATCGGTCCATCACAAACGCTGGAGCCTTTGTCGAGACCAATGTGATGGGTACGTTTCACGTGCTTGAAGCGGCGCGGGCGCATTGGGAAAAGCTCTCGGGCGCGCGTCGTTACGCGTTTCGTATCGTGCATGTCTCAACCGATGAGGTGTACGGCTCTTTGGGGCCGAGCGGGCTGTTTGCCGAAACGACAGCCTACGATCCGCGCTCGCCGTACTCGGCCAGCAAAGCCGGCGCCGATCATTTGGCGAACGCTTGGCATCACACCTATGGCCTACCGGTTGTCGTGACCAATTGCTCGAACAATTACGGCCCGTATCAACTCCCGGAAAAACTCATCCCGCTCGTGATCCTGAACACCATCGAGGGACGCGCCATTCCTGTGTATGGCGACGGAAAGAACGTTCGTGATTGGCTCTATGTCGATGATCACGTCGAGGCGCTTTGCCTGGTTGCTTCTGCGGGTCAGCCGGGGCGGACCTACAATGTGGGTGGCCGCAACGAGCGAACAAACCTTGAAGTGGTTCACCGCATCTGCGACGTGCTCGATCAGATTGCGCCGGCATCCTCCTCGCACAGAGACAAGATACAGTTTGTAACCGATCGCCCGGGACACGATCGCCGCTACGCGATTGACGCGACACGTCTTGAAACCGAACTTGGTTGGCGCGCGCGAGATACCTTTGAGACGGGACTAGAAAAGACGATCCGTTGGTACATCGAAAGCCAAGCCTGGTGGGCGCCGTTGCGCAACGCGGGCATTGGTAAGCAGCGACTGGGCGTGCTTGGTGCGGATGCCGTCACTTGAAAGCGGTCATCATCGGTCGCGCGGGGCAAGTAGCGCGCGCCCTGGCGCACGAGGCGCGGGCCGCGCCGCTCGCGCTCCAGGTTCTAGGGCGACCAGAGTTCGATCTGGAGCATCCCGCCGCCTTAGAAGAAGCCATCAAACGCGCCGAACCCGACATCGTGATCAACGCCGCCGCCTATACGGCGGTTGAGCGGGCGGAAACCGAGCCAGAGCGCGCGTTTCAGGTCAATGCGGTCGCCGCCGAGGCGATCGCACGCGCCGCTTCGGAACTTGGCGCGGCGCATGTTCTGTACTCGACGGATTATGTGTTTTCTGGAGACAAGCTAGGCGCCTATGTCGAGGGCGATGAGACCGCTCCGCGCTCTGTGTATGGCGCCTCGAAACGCGAAGGCGAATCCCGCGCTCTCAGCGTAAATGCGCGAACCCTCGTGTTGCGGACATCCTGGGTGTACGATGCAAGCGGCGGAAACTTCGTGAGAACAATGCTGCGTTTGGCAAAGGCTAAGCCAAAGGTCGATGTGGTGGCTGATCAAGTGGGTTGCCCGACATTCGCCTCCGATCTCGCTCAGGCGACGCTCCGCGCTGCAGGCGAGGCGCGTAGCGTCGATAAGTGGGGCATCTATAATTGCGCGGGGGCGGGTGAGGCGTCCTGGGCGACGTTTGCGCAGGCGGTCTTCGCTGGCGCGCGTGCACGCGGCGGACCGTTTGCTGAGGTCAATCCAATCGCGGCACGTGATTTCCCCTCGCGGGTCGCGCGCCCTGCCAACTCCCGGCTTGATTGCTCGAAGCTAGCGGCGGACTACGGAATTCGCATGCGGCCCTGGGAGGAGGCGCTCAACACGTGCCTTGACGAATTGGCCGCTGACGGTTGGAGAGTGGAATGAAAGGAATTGTGCTCGCCGGCGGATCGGGCTCGCGCCTTTATCCCATGACGATGGCGATGTCGAAACACCTCGCGCCGATTTACGACAAACCGCTCGTCTATTATCCGATCTCGACATTGATGCTCGCTGGCGTGCGCGAGATCCTGGTCATCGCCACGCCGCATGATTTGCCCAGCTTTCAGCGCTTGCTGGGTGATGGCGGCAAATGGGGCGTTACGTTCTCCTATGCTGCGCAGCCAACGCCAGCTGGCATCGCTCAAGCTTTCCTCATCGGCGAGTCGTTCATCGGCGGCGATCCTGTGGCGCTCGTGTTGGGCGACAACATTTTTTATGGTCACGGTCTCGCTGAGCAATTGACCCGCGCGACAAGACAACCGCGAGGGGCTACAGTGTTCGCCTATCACGTCACCGATCCCGAGCGATTTGGGGTTGTCGAATTCGATGTCCGCGGAAACGCCCTGTCTATCGAGGAAAAGCCAGCGAAGCCACGATCGAACTGGGCTGTAACGGGTTTGTACTTCTACGATGCGCAGGTGGTTAGTTTGGTGAAGAGGCTTTCGCCTTCAGCGCGGGGGGAGCTTGAAATCACCGATCTCAACAAGCTCTATATGGCGCAAGGCGAGCTGTCGGTGGAGCGTATGGGGCGAGGCTATGCGTGGCTCGATACGGGTACGCCGGACTCACTGCTCGAGGCGGCCGAGTTTGTGCGCACACTCGAGAAACGTCAGGGATTGAAGGTAGCGTGCCCCGAGGAAGTCGCCTTCCGCATGGGTTTCATATCTCTTGATCAAGTCCATGCTCTTGGCGCTGAACGCGCTGGGTCGGATTATGGTCGATATCTCATGGGGATCGATAATCGCGCGATGAGCTAGCGAGGAGTCGCGCATCGCGCGACTCCTCCAAGGCGATCGTCTTCACTGACCGGTTGGAAAACCACGTGCGCGCAGCAGCGCGTTCACATCCGGGTCGCGACCACGGAAACGGCGGTAAGCTTCGGCGCGATCCGTGGAATTGCCTTCCGCCAGAATGATGTTGCGCATGCCGGC
>JALHNR010000362.1 GCA_022843525.1 Methylocystis sp.
CCAGCGCGTGCCGGACGCTTCCCTTCGATAAACCTGGCGTGAGTCGCCGAGAGTGAGGCCGGCGCCGAAAACATCCCTACGCTGAATGGCGGCGCCGAAGCGCCGCCGACCAAAAGCTCCCGCTTCAGCTGTCTTGTCGGCCGCAGCCGCGTTTGGCATGTTGCGCGGCCACGACAGGGGGAGCGCGTATGACCGGGGTTTTCAAGATAGTCGCCGCCGTAATCTTGTTTTGCGTCGGTCTCGCGGCTCCGGCCATGGCGCATACGCCCGATATTTCGACAGGCAAAATCCTTCCCAAGGACAATCGAACCTATACCGTCGAGGTCGGCTTTCTCGCCACCGATCTTGAGCGCATGTTTCAGGACACGATGAGCGAACGCAGCAGCGTCGACCTCTCGGCGCCCGGTGCGCTCGAAGCGGAAATCGGCAAATTCGTCGAAAAACGCGTTGCGATGCGCGATGCGTCGAGCCGCGCCTGCATCGCCAATGTCGAAAAATCCGGGGAAGACCCCACCAACCAGGACAGCGCGCTGATCGTCATGCGCTTCGACTGCGGCGGGACAACCGGAACGCTCTTCTATGACGCGACCAAGCTCCTCGCTGCGCAAGGCGCAAAGGGGAAGCATCTGGTCACGCTCGAGGGAAGCGAAAACGCCGGCCAGACCATGCTCTACCCCGACGATCCTCCGCTCGATCTGTCAAAGCCGATGGAAACGACCGCACAGCTGATGTGGAAATTTCTCAAAGCCGGCGTCGAGCACATCGTCACCGGCTACGATCATTTGTGCTTCCTGTTCGCGCTCATTCTGTGGGCTACCCGCATCTGGCCAGTCGTCAAGATCGTCACCGCCTTCACCATTTCGCACTCGATCACGCTGTCGCTGGCGGCCCTCAATATCTTCACGCTTCCCTCGACATTGGTCGAAGCGCTGATCGCCGCCTCGATCGTTTTCGTCGCGGTGGAGAATTATTTCTCGCGCGACGTCGACAACCGTTGGCGCAACACGTTCTTATTCGGCTTCATCCATGGCTTCGGCTTCGCCTCGGCGCTGACCGAGATGGGCGTGCCGCAAGGCGGGGTCGTGCCGGCGCTCGCCGCTTTCAACATCGGCGTCGAACTCGGCCAGATCGCCATTGTTTTCGCGGTGATGCCGATCCTGTTCCTGATCGACAAGCAGACAGGCGGCAAGCGCAGCGAAAAGCTCGTCTACGTGGCCTCGGCGCTGATCGCGATTGCGGGCGTCTACTGGTTCTTGGAGCGAATCGGGGTTCTTCCCGGATAAGGCCCAAGCCCGGATCGGGTTGTCCGCGGCCTTCGCGCGCTACCTATTCCCTTCGGAATGGAGCAGCGATGAAGACCCCACATCCAGATGACTTTCGAATCGAGCGCGACGGCTCGCGCATCGTCGTCACCTTCACGCCTGCGGGCAAGCGGTTCGCCTATGACGCGGACGGCGGTGAACTCCAGGCCGGCGCGGCGCAGGCGGCGCCTGAGCAAGTGGATTATGATCCGCAAGAAGTGCAACGCATGGCCGCGAAGCTTGCGGGCGCAGCGAGACGGCGCGCGCACTAAAGCAGCCTGCCTATCCCCTCACCCGCACATATTCGCCCGGCGCGTCGCAGATGATCTTGAGCTTGCCGCCGCCAGGCTGGCGCGCGGGGACTTTGCTGGGCGCCTGCGCCGTCACCCAGGCCAGCCAGTGCGGCCACCAGGAGCCCTTCGTTTCCTTCGCGTTCTTGATCCAGTCCTCGAAAGCGCCCTTCGGCGGGCCGCCCGTCCAATATTGATATTTGTCCTTGGAGGGCGGGTTGATGATCCCCGCGATATGGCCCGAGCCGCCGAGCACGAAAGTCACGTCGCCGCCGAAAAACCTCGCGCCGCGAAATACGGATTGCGCCGGCGCGATATGATCCTCTCGGGTCGCAATCTCAAAGACCGGCGCCTTCACCTGACGCAGATTGAGCCGAACGTCGTCGATGACCATCTCCCCGCGGGCGAGACGGTTTTCGAGATAGCAGCTGCGCAGGTAGAAGGAGTGATTGGCCCGCGGAATGCGCGTCGAATCGGAATTCCAATACAAGAGATCGAAAGCGGCGGGCTCCACCCCCTTCATGTAATTGTTGACGACATAGTTCCAGATGAGTTCGTTCGGCCGCAGCATATTGAAGGCGTTGGCCATCTTATAGCCTTCGAGATAGCCGGTGCGCGCCATGCTTTCGTCGAGCGCCGCGAGCCGCGCCTCGTCGACGAAAATCTGTAGATCGCCGGCGTCCGAAAAATCGACCTGCGTCGCAAACAGGGTGACGCTGTCGATGCGATCATCGCCGGTCGCCGCCATATAGGCGAGCGTCAGGGCGAGCAGCGTGCCGCCAACGCAATAGCCCGCCGCCGTGACCTTGCGTTCGCCCGTCGCCTTCTCGATCACGTCGAGCGCGGTCAGCACGCCCTCGTGCATATAGGCCTCGAAGCCCTTCGCAGCCTTGGTCTCGTCGGGATTGACCCAGGAGATGATGAAAACCGTGAAGCCTTGCTCGACGGCCCAGCGCACGAAACTTTTCTCGGGGTTGAGATCGAGCACATAGAATTTGTTGATCCAGGGCGGCGTAATGAGCAGCGGCCGCGCATAAACTTCCGCCGTCGCGGGCTCATATTGAATGAGCTCCATGACGTCATTGCGCCAGATCACCTTGCCGGGCGTATTCGCCATATCGACGCCCAGTTCGAATTTCTGGTCCGCGCTCTGGCGAATCTTGAGCACGCCGCCGCCCGCGGAAATGTCTTCCGCGAGCATCTTCAAGCCGCGAACCAGATTCTCCCCCCTGGCGTCGATCGTCGCGCGCAACAGTTCCGGATTGGTCGGCACGAAATTCGAGGGCGAGATCGCGCTGGAGATCAGCCGCGTATAAAAGACCGCCCTGGCCTTCGTCTGCGGATCGAGACCCTCGGCGCCCTCGACCATGTCGCCCGCCCAGCGCGAGGCGAGCAGATAGGACTGCCGCAGCCAGTCGAAGAAGGGGTTCTCGTTCCATTCGGGCCCGGAGAAGCGCTTGTCGGCGTGATCCGAGGGAACGATCGGGGCGACATCCTCCCCGCCATAGCGGCGAAGCGTCTGCCGCCAGATTTCGCTCAACCCCTTGTAAAGATCGGCCTGGGCGACGGCGGCGCGATCTGGCTTCGACAGCCAATATTCGGCGACGGCGCCGAGAGTCTTGGTGGCGTCGGCGACATTGGCGGCGAGTTCGCTGCGCGCCTCATCGGGATTGACGCCGCCAATCGCCGCTGCCAGCGCCTTACGGCCCTGGTCCACGAGCTGCGCCATATTGTCGGCGATCGCTTCGATGTCGAGCTGGACGAATTTCTCGAGATTGGGATTGGGTCGCGGCGCGAGCGCATCTGCGCCGTTACGCGCTGCGGGCGCGGCCTTTCGCCTGGAAGCGCTGGACGCGGAAGGCTTTTTCGCCGAGGTCTTTTTCTTGGCCTTTTTCCGAGCCTCTTGCTTTGACTCCTGCGTGGCCTCTTGCTTGGCCTTCTTCTCGGCCTCGCGGGGCGGCTTCACCGGCGGTTCGGACTTACCGAGCGCGGAGACCTTTTTCGCCGTGGCCCCTCGCTTCCGGTCGGCGGCGGGATCCTGGTCCTGGTTCGCGCTCATGCCCTAAACCTGTCTGTTTTTCGAATGATGGGGGGGCGCCGCGCCGCAACCGCCGCGTCGCTCTGGTCTAACAATTGCGCGCTGATGAGAAAAGCTCTGCCGCCCTGGCGCGAGACGACGCGCCCGGCGACATAAGCTCGAATAATTACAAAGCAATGCCGAATTGCTCCCCTGAGCGAGCGCTCTCCAGGGTCGAATGTGCGAAAAGGTCGCACGGACCGGAATGGCTGACATCATTCAGCAGGATGCTATGCGGCGCCGGCGCTGTCCAGCGCCACGATCTGCGGCGAGACCGGCAGACCATGCGCGGCGGCCACCGGCGGCGAAAGGATGCGCCCGGCGGAAACTTCCAGCCCCGCGCGAAGATGCGGGTCGTCCTCGATGGCGCGACGCCAGCCCTTGTTGGCGAGCGCCAGCACGAAGGGCAATGTGGCGTTGTTGAGCGCGAAGGTCGACGTGCGCGGCGTGACCCCGGGCATGTTGGTGACGCAATAATGCACGACCCCGTCGACGACATAGGTCGGGTCGGAATGGCTTGTCGGCCGTGACGTCTCGCAGCAGCCGCCCTGATCGATCGCGACATCGACGATCACGGAGCCGCGCTTCATCGTCGACAGCATGTCCCGCGTGATCAGGATCGGCGCCTTGGCGCCCGGCGCGAGCGCCGCGCAAATGACGAGATCGGCGCGCTTCACCGATTCGGCGATCGCGGCGCGGGTGGAATAGATG
>JALHNR010000363.1 GCA_022843525.1 Methylocystis sp.
AAACCATCGCCGCCGGCGCGCCTCTGACCTTGCGCGCCGCCAAGGCGGCGATCCGCGCCGCCGCGCGACTGCCCGGCGCGTCGTCGCATGAGCAGTGTGAAGCGTTGACGAGCGCCTGCTTCGACAGCGCGGATTACATGGAAGGGCGCGCCGCGTTCCTGGAGAAGCGTGAACCGAATTTTACGGGGCGATGACGGCGAGTCGCCGGGACGGCGCGCGCCGTGGCGATGGGGAGAGATTGTCGCCAGCTAGACGCGCGCTTTGCTGATGCCAGTGCTTCGAACTCGGGTTAATTTCAGCTCACTTTCAGCCGTCATGCCCGGCCTTGCGCCGGGCATCCACGCCGGGACATCGCGAAACGCATCGCGTGGAGGCATTCGGCTCATGTTCTGACATTTGCGTGGATGGCCGCGACAAGCGCGGCCATGACGCGGTAAGAGGACGCCTTGTTAACCTGGATTCGGAGCCCTGTTGTTTATGCAGGTCGGCTTGACGGCGTAGGCCGCGTTGGTACTATTCAACGCCATATGCAAGGCCTAACCCGTGTAGCGGCGGATTACGGGAAGGATTGTCTTGAGGCCTTTCAACAAAGGTTTGCGCAAATCATCGTCGGCCGCTGGAGGCAGGCTGCGCCTCGGCGCGCTTCTGCTTGCCGCGATGCTTTTCGGCAGCGCTGCTCCGGCCGAAGCGGCAGAGACCTATAGGGGCGATGATCCCGACTCCTACGAGTGCAGTTCGGATTTTAACATCCTCAACCGATTTTCTGCGCCGCCGGGCGCTTCGCTGGGTTCGACCAAATATGCGGATATCAAGTTTGCTCTCAAGAACAATGTCATTTCTGTAAAGGACGCATCAAACTCAAAGGATTTGGCTTACATCTCCGTGGACGAAAACACGAAATATTGCGCCTTCAAAGATGTGCAAGTTTTTGAGGAGAAAAAATTATGGCGCAAAGAATGTAATACGAAATACCACGCATTTCGCCTGAGAATCATTGTAGATCAGCAACTACCTGTAACGCCGTTTGGTTTCCCCGGCAGATTGCCGGCAGAGATACAACAACCATTCGATAAAATGAACCATTTCATTGATGTTAATATTTACCGTACGGCGGATGGCAGAAAAAAGTATTTATCGGCTCGATGCACAGACGCAAGCGGAACGCCAGAAGTCTCTTATAGGCTCCGTTATTTGGACCAGATTGCGACGGGCAATAAATCGGCTGTGTCGATAAGTGAAGTAGCGCCATCCTATCTCAGAGAAGCCGGCAGCTATACGAAGTATGAGCGTGAAGCTCTGAAGAAGGCGGGGCCGGGAGTTCCACGGCCAAAGTAGGAAGTTTCGTTCGTGTTTCAGGTCGAATAGAAGCCCGTGCCGCTAAATAAGTTCGCGCGCTCTGGCACATCATCATCTGTCCGCGCTCGCCTCCACCTCTAGGCTTTCCAAAATCTCGCTGGGCTTTCGCGCCAACACGTCGATGGCGTTGACGCCCTTTGGCGCGGCGAAACGTAGATGCAGGCGCTTCGGCTTCTCGATATAGGCCGAAACGGCGTCGGCGATGCGCTTGGCGTTCGCGCCGGCGCCACCAAGCGCCATAATCGCCGTCGCGGCAGATTTGGCGTAATCGGCGCGCGCCTTGTCGACGGATGTCTTCTGCTCTTTGGCTTCGAGCGCGAGCACGCGATCGACGAGGCCGTCGCCTTCGAGCGTCAGATCGATCGATTTGATCGACGTCGTGAGCATGGCGGCGCGCGAAATGAGGGGCGAGGAAGAGAAGGCCGCGCTCGAGACATTGCCGAAGAGCGCCGTAAGATGCGCGACGCCCATGTTCTTCGCGTCGATCGCGACCGGCTCCAGCGCCGCTTCGGACGTCTTCTCGCGCCACTCGCCGGCGGCGACGCCGGAGAGCGCGAGTTCGCGATAGCCGAGCGCCAGGAAATGCGCGGTCGTCTGGGTTTCGCCGCGCGCCGAAAGATCGACGACGAAATTGTCGACGCGGCTCGAGAATTTCGTCGGCGTTGATGCAAGATAATTGTCGAACGTCGCGCTGGCGTTCTCGACGCTGAATTTCATGCGCGACGGTCCGCCGGTCTTGGAGTCGGGAATATCGGCGGCGACGCCGCGCGCCTCTATGCGCGCGAGCTTAGGATAGGCGGCGCCCTCTAAAACCGGCGCCAGCTGCAATTCATTCAGCGCAAATCGCTTGACCGACAGGTGGCCGCCGTCCGATGCGGCGAGCGAAAAATCGTCGAAAAACATCTCGCCGGCGCCGGCGCCGGCGACTTTGCGCAGGCCGGCGCGCGCGATCTTCGCCGTGAACGGCTTCCCTGCGGGTTCGCCCTTGCCGGCGGCGACGACGTCGTCGACCTCGATCGCCGCCGCCTCGAAGGATTGCAGCGCGTCGAGGACATCGCGCATCAGCGCGGGATCGTTTTCCGGTTTCGCCGGATCGAGCTTCTCGAATCTTTCAATGAGTTTGCCGGCGGGAGTCCGCAGCGCGCGGCCGCGCACGCCCTCAATCTTCAGGCGGCCCGTCGTCAGAACGAGATTGGCGCTTGCGTCTTCGAGGCGCGACGATTCGACCAGTTCCTCCTCGATCAATGGCTTCAGCGGCGCATTGGCCTCGCCGGGCGTGGAGAGCGCCAGACGCGCGAGTTCGGCAAGATCAACCCCCTTGGCGACAGAGGCGCCCCAGGAAACGCGCTGAACGCCGCCCTTCGTCGATTCGATCGTTTCCTCGCCGCCGTCGCCGCGCACGGTCGCCGCGCGTCCCGAAACGACATTCTCGAAAAGCAGCTTGCGATACGCGGCGCGTTCAATGTTCGACTCATTGCGGCTTTCGCTCGACATCGCCGGCACGGCGATTCGCCGCGCCGAAATGCGCGCAAGACGCGCCGCGACATTTCCGTCGCCGCTCAAAAACAATTTGGCCAATTCCGTCAGCGGCAGACTCGCGCCTTCGATTTCGATGTGGGGGATACGATAGGTCGTCGCGCCGAGCGTGATAACGAGATTGTCGAGCGTGAGCGGCTTTTCGCCGGCGCCCGGCGAAGGCGCGGCGAAACCAACGAGCGAGAGCGACATCACGACGCGGACGGCGAGCAATTTGCGCATCAGGGAAACCTTGGGAGAACGAACGTGGAGAGCTTGCACGCCGCGCCTTTCGGGGTAAAGAGGCGCGTAGTTTCGTCGCAGCCGGCGTTTAGCGGTGGGCGGCGCGTGGCGGCGCGGCGGCGCCGTGATAGAGAGGCCGCATGCGTCGACTCCTGCTCCTGCGCCATGGCAAGGCCGACCGGCATTCGGCCGGCGGCGACCGCCAACGTCCGCTCACCCGTCGAGGGATGGAGGATGCGCGGCGCATGGGCGAGTATCTGCGCGACGCCGACATCGTGCCGGGCCTCGCCGTCGCCTCCGATGCGCGTCGCGCCAAACAGACCCTCGACCAGGTGCTGGAGGCGTTCCCAGCTCATGTCACGCATCTGATCGAGAATACGATTTATCTTGCGACCGTCGACCATCTGGTCGAGATTTTGCGGCAGACGCCTGACAGGGTCGCGACGCTGCTCGCCGTCGGTCACAATCCGGGCTTTGCGGAGCTTGCCGCCTGGCTAGCCGGCTCAGGCGAGGCGGAAGACTTGGCGCTGATGCGCTCTAAATTCCCAACGGCGGCGCTTGCGATGCTCGACTTCGAGATCGATCATTGGGCGGAGGTCGGCAGGGGCGGGGCGCGACTTGCGCGCTTCGTCACGCCGGGCATTCTACGGGGCGAGGCGACGGAAGACCCCGACTAGAGCGCGCTGCGAAAAAGTGGGAACCGGTTTTTCGCGTTGAGCGCGCTCTAAACTTTTGGACTCGATCACGTTATCTGCATTTGGGCGATTCCGCCCGAATGCAGCGTGACCTAGCGCAGTCGCAAACCCGCAAAGAGCGGCCATGCTGATCGAAGCGCTCCTGACGATGCTGGCCATAGCTGCGCCCCACAAGGCGCCGGCGGCGCTCGTCGCGCCCGCGTCGATATTCGCGGCGACGCCGAGCCCGGCCTATCAGCCCCAAGCGCGCGCCGTCGACAATTGGCGCTTCGAAAGCGCGCTGGCGCTGGAGATGGCGCCTGCCGCCGCGATCCGCCGGGCGCTCGGCGCGGAGGCGGGCGAACCGGCCCGCTGCGTCAAGCTCAACAATTACTGGTGCATCAAGAGCGCGGGCTGGAACGGCGAGATCGCCGCCGACGCCGACGGCCATGTCGCCTTCGCTTCGGCGGAGGAGGGCGCCGCCGTCGCCGCGCTGCTGCTGCGCCGATATTACGTCGACTATGGCAGGCGCACGGCGCGCGCCATCGTCGAGCGCTGGGCGCC
>JALHNR010000364.1 GCA_022843525.1 Methylocystis sp.
TGTGCTGCGCGCGGCGCGCCCGGTTCACGGCGACATGAGCGAGATCGATCCTGACGCCGAAGCAATGTCTGCGCTGCCGCCGAATGTGCGCGACAATATCATGGCCATCCTCAATCGGCTCGTGCGCGACGAAATCGCTCATGTCGACCGCAAAGGCGCCTATCTCGTCGACAATGTCACCGTCGGGCAGATTGAGGCGCGGCTCTTCGCCGCGATGAAGCCGCGCTCCGCCCGCGCCTTGCATTACGCCGCCGACGGCGTCCTCGCCAGCGGCCCGCGCGCCTATTACGCGGACGCTGGCGCCGCGAACCTGCCACGGCGGCGCTCCGGCGCGCTCGAGCGCTATCTGATCGCTGAACCGAGTCCGATGGACAGGCGTGCGCCCGGTTAGAGCAGGTTCCGAAAAAGTTGACAGACTTTTTCGATGAGAACCTGCTCCAACATTTTGATGTTGAGCGATTCCTGTCGATCACATGTTTCCATGTGATCGGGAAGCGCTCTAGTTCAGGCGGCGACGGGTGTTGCGCGCGCCGCCGCGCGCAGCGACGGAAGGTAGCGCAGGCAAAGACCCTGCGGCGTATGCAGCAGACCGGAGACCACACTGATCTCGCGCCAGCGCGGATAGCTCGCCGGCAAAAACTGCAGCGCCAGGCCGACAGCGCCGAGAAACTCGGTTTCGCTCGCAAAATCATCGGCGCCAAAGGTCAGCGTCGCGTCTTTGCCCGTTTCGGCGCCGCGCGCCAGAAATTCGAGCGTTGGCGTCGCCCAGCGGGTCGCTTCCAGCGCATCCTCGAGCGCGCTCCAGACGTCCCGCGGATCGATGAAGCGAACGAGGTAACGCGCCGGCGCGGCGTTGTAGCGCGTCGCCTCGTCTTCGGTCACGAGATCCGGTCGCGCGTCGAGCTCGGAGTCCGCCATGGCGAGAAGCGCCGCCGGATGTTGGCGCCAATCCGCGGCGCTCACGCTCCAGACAGCGCTCTGCTGATAGAGGCGGCCATGGCCGGTTTCGCCGTCTTCAGGCCGGAAGCGCGCGCGCAGAAAAATGGCGCGGCGGGAATTGGGCTCCGGCGCGACCCGCGCGATGAAGGAGCCGCGTCGTCGCGAAGCAGGATCGACAAGCTCAGGCTCGAAGCGGCGAAGCGCCATCAGACGCGGCGGCGAAAGCAGGCGGTCGTCGGCGGGCTGCAGGTTGCAACTGCGCAAGGTCACGCCATAGCCCGCGGTCGCCGGCACGCGCAGCGTCGCGCCAAAAGCGAGCTTCCCATAATGCAGCCGTTCGAGAGAGATCTCGGCCGTTTCGTCGCCATTCGGCGCAGCTATGCGCATCGCGCGTCCTTTCGCGCGGGAAATCCGCGCGATCACCCTATGCACAGAGCGTTAAGCAAGAATTGACGGAATGCGCTTCAGGCGATCTCCTCGATGCGCGCGTCGAGCTGCGCATAGGAGAAGGTGAAGGCGCTGTCGAGGCCAAGCGCGGCGTATAGAAACGGCTCGGCCGTGAGAAACGGCCGCCAATATTCATTATAGGCGCGAGCGCCTTCGAGGCCCGCGCGACGAAACCGGCGCTCGCCAGGCTGATGCGGATCGATGTTGGGATTTTGGAAGCGCTTGACGAAGCCATAGGCCGAGCAGACCGTGAAGCGCACCGATGCGCCGCCGTTCGGCGCCTCCAGCGCCCGCAACCGATCCAGCCATTGCGCCGCGCGTAGCGATTTGCGCAAGGCGTGCAGCGCCACCGCCGGATCACAGGCATAGGTGAAGGCGCTCGGCCCGAGGCGGGCGAACAAGCGCTCATATTGCGAGAAAACGACGACGAGCCGCTTGAGCTTTTTCTCAGGCGCCAGCGCCAACCGGTCGATAAGGCGCGCGAGATTGCCCGACCAGCCGGAATCCTCGAGCCGCACCAGCGGCAGCACGATCACGATGGCGTCAGCCTCAAGCATCTGCCTGGCGAGCTTGGCTTTGACATCGTTCAGAATGGCGACTTCCGCGCCGTCCGGCGGCACGGCGATCTCGCCCGCCGAGTCGATGATCTCCAGAAGCCAGGGACCCCGGAGCACCGCCGCCGGCGGGGCTTCGCCGTTGACCGTCAGGCGGAAGCGATATTCGTAAGTGTCGAGCGTGTCGGTGGCGAGGCCGCCCTCGGCGAATTCGCGCCGCAGCCGCTCATAGTCGCCCTGTTCGACCGTCAGCAGGTTGGGTTTTTTCGGCTCAGCGCTTTCGGCGTAGAATTCCGCCTCGGTGATGGGCTGCAGCGCGGGGCGCAGGCGCGGCGAATAGCCAAAGGCGCTTTGCGCGACGCAGTCGACGAGCGAGGCGAGCAGCGACGACTTGCCGCCCTTCTTGGGGCCGATCAGACAAATTGAAAGTCTTTCGGTCATTCACGCCTTCAACCCGTTGGAACCAGCCTCTAACGCGACAATACAGGCGGCTGGCGCCTGGCGAAAGGTGACGCGCGCGCCCCGGCCGTGGTAAGCGCGCGCATGCTTGAAGGCCTTCCCCCCAATAACGCCAGCCACATGCTGCGCCTCGATTGCGACGAAAAACGCGCCCGCGCCGTCGCCGACCTCATCGTCGAAACCTTCGAGCCGACTGAGACCGCCGCCGCCGCCTTCGAAGTGGACGACGGCCCCCAATGGTCCGTCGAGGTCTATTTCGCGACCGCGCCCGACGAAGCGCAGATCCTCGCCCTGATCGAGGCCGCCGCCGACGCCGAAACCGCGCGGGCGGCGCGCTTTTCGACGGTCGCCGAGCAGGACTGGGTGGAGAACGCTCTTGCCGGATTGGCCCCGGTCCGCGCGGGCAGGGTGCTGGTCCACGGCGCGCATGATCGGGGCCGGCGGCGCGCGAATGACATCGGCGTCGAGATCGAGGCGGCGCTCGCTTTCGGCACCGGCCATCACGGCACGACGCTGGGCTGCCTTCGAGCGCTCGAGAGAATCGCCAAGCGCCGGCGCCCACAGCTCATCCTTGATGTCGGAACCGGCACCGGCGTTCTGGCGATCGCCGCCGCGCGGCTCTTTCACCAACGCGTCGCCTGCGGCGATATCGATCCCGTCGCCGTGGCGACAGCCTCGGCCAACGCCCGCGCCAATGGCGCCGGCGCCGATGTTCGCCCGGTCGTCGCGACCGGGCTGCGCCACCCATCGCTGCAAGGCCAATATGATCTGATCTTCGCCAATATCCTGGCGAAGCCTCTGCGCCTGCTCGCGCCGGAGATTGCCCGCGCCGCGACGGCTGACGCGGAGCTGGTGCTTTCGGGACTGCTGGCGCGCGACGTGCGCGGCGTGCTCGACGCCTACCGCGCCCAAGGCTTTTTCCTGGCCGAGCGAAGCGACATCGACGGGTGGGCGACTCTGGTGTTGAGACGCGGCGGAGCATCCTGCGCGCCCTCCCTGCCCCTTCCCCTTTAAAGCGGGAGAGGGATGGGATGGGGAAAGGCGCGCGCAAAGCATTGCCCTGCGGCAGGCGCGCGACTAGCTTTGCTCCATGTTCGAAGCGAAATTCCAGACATTCATCGACGACGCGATGCGCGGCGACAGCGCGGCGCGCCTCAAGGCGCTGCGCACTGAGCTGAAACGGCAAGGACTCGACGGCTTTCTCGTTCCGCGCGCCGACGTCCATCAAAACGAATATGTGCCCAAATGCGCGGAGCGCCTCGCCTGGCTGACAGGCTTCACCGGGTCGGCCGGCTTCGCCGTCGTGCTGGAGAAAGAGGCCGCGCTCTTCGTCGATGGCCGCTATGTCATTCAGGTGCGCGGCGAGATCGACGCGAAGCTCTTCAAGCCGCTCGACATCGCCGAAACGACGCCCGCCGCCTGGCTCAGCGGACAGGCGCGCGAAGGCGCCCGCATCGGCTATGACCCCTGGGTGCACACCAGCGCGCAGATCGAACGCTTCGGGAAAATTCTCGCTGAAAAGAAGATCGAACTCGTTCCGCTCGACGCCAATCCGATCGACGCGCTGTGGACCGATCGCCCGGCCGAGCCGACAGGCGCGGTGGCGATTCATCCGGCGCGCTACGCCGGCGAGAGCGCCAGCGCCAAGATCAAGAAGCTGCGCGCGGCGCTGAAGGATGCGGATGCGGCGTTGATGTCCGATCCGCATGCGATCTGCTGGGCGTTCAATATTCGCGGCGCCGATGTCGCGCATACGCCAATCCCGCTGTGCTTCGCGCTGCTGCCGAAGGACGGCGCGCCTGCGCTCTACGTCGACGATGCGAAGCTCGCGCCGAAGGTGCGCGCGGCGCTCGAAAAATTTCTGACGCTGAAATCGCCCGAAAGCCTCGTCGAGGATCTCGTGCTGTCCGGCAAGAGCGGCGCGACCATTCTCTTCGATTCGGCGAC
>JALHNR010000365.1 GCA_022843525.1 Methylocystis sp.
CTTTGGCCGTAAAGAGACTCAGGCGTTTCGGCCATGCGTTCATAGACCAGGCGGCCGATGAACTGGCCGTCTTCGAGAATAAAGGGCACTTCGCGCGAGCGCACTTCGAGAACGGCGCGGGCGCCCGGTCGCCCATCGGGGCCGGCGCCAAAGCCGGGATCGAAGAAGCCGGCGTAATGCACCCGGAACTCGCCGATCGCCGCGTCCATCGGCGCCATTTCGGCGGCGAAATCGGGCGGAATCGCGAGGCGCTCGTGCGAGGCGAGGATATAGAAATCGCCCGGATCGAGGATGAGCCTTCCGTCGCGCGCCGGCAGCCGCTCCCAATAATCGTCGATGTGATAGGCGCCGATCCGATCGACGTCGATCACGTCGGTGTGCTTTTGCGCGCGATAGCCGATGATTCCCCCGAACGCGTCGGCGTCGAGCGCGACGCGCAGCACGACGCCGTCGCGCAAATTGAGCGGCCCGTCGACGAGCGGCGAGGCGCGATGCAGTTCGGCGAGCGCCGCGTCGCCGAGCGTCCCGCCATGCGATTCGCTCTGCGCATGCGCGCGAAAACGCAGTTGGTTCAACCGCGTGCCGGTGCGAACGCGCACCGAAAAGCTGCGCGGCGACACTTCGGCGTAGAGCGGGCCGTGATATCCGGGGACGACCTCATCGAAGCGGTCGCCGCGATCCGTGATCAGCCGCGTGAAAATATCGAGTCGCCCGGTCGAGCTTTTCGGATTAGCGGCGCCGAGGACAGCGTCTCCGAGCGCCAAGCTTTCCAGAAGCGGCACGACATAGAAGCAGCCGCGCTCCAGCACGGCGCCGTCGCCTTCAAGCGACATCTCGTCATATTTGAGCGCGCAGAGAAGCTCGTCGACGCTGCGCCGCTTTCCCGGCAGAAAACTGGCGCGCACGCGATAGGCCTTGGGGCCGAGCCGCAGATCGAGACTGGCCGGCTGGATCTGCCCATGCGCCAAGGGCGCGGCGAGGCGGATCTGACCGGCGTCGGCCATCGCCTGAATCTGCCGGCTGGAAAGGACGCCGCCGCACTTCGCGGCCAGGGCGTTCACCGGCTCCATGCGTGCAAGCGCTGCCCGCCCGGCGCATTTATATCCCTCATTCGCATGACGCGGCCGAACTCCTGTTAGCTTAGGTTGCTCACACTTCTAAAGCAGGGCGAGCAATTTTTGCAGCGCCTATGTGCTTTTGAAAGGAGATTCCCCGCTGCAAAGGATTGAAAGGCGTGCCTCTGGAGCACGTGTGCCTGCGACCCCGTGCGTTCCTAACGCTTAATGCTGCCTGCATCGGTATCGCGTGAAGCGATTTAAATTTTTTTTGGAGGTTAATATGCACGATTACGTAATGATGTGGAACTCCATCGCATTGGAGCTCAATCGCCGGGACCACACCGGCAAGATGAACGCCAAAAACAATAAGGGGCCCACGCTGAGTTCGCGGGCCCTCGCGATCTTCCATCTTGCAATGCACGATGCGTTTTTCGGACGACAAAACGTGCAGTCCGTATTCAGCGGGATCGATGGGCTGAAGACGCCGACCATCACCTATCTACCGGCGGCGCTTATTGCATCCCTTAATCCCCCTGCTGGCGGCGCCTCGACGGAGGGAGCGGCCGTCTCGGGCGCCGCCTCAACCGCGCTGTTGGATCTCTATCCGGATTTCAAAAGCATCGTTTATGAGGCGCTGAACGGTTTCGACTTCAATCCGACGATGAGCGGAAATCCGGCTTTCGAATTCGGCGTCAAGGTCGCGAAAGCGATCCTCGCCGACCGCGAGAACGACGGCGCCCGGGACCTCGGCGCCGTTCCAGAGATGGAGCGGTTCTGGCGCCATCGCGAGGATCCCTCTGATCCCGGACAAGGCTTGCTTGGCGCGGTCTACGGAACGACGAAGCTGTTTTCGGCCTCGGACATTCCCACCATCGCCGACCATCCGGTCCCCCGCTCCACAGCCTATGACGCGGCGCATGATCTCGTGCGCGACAAAGGCGTGAAAATCGGCGGTTCGCGCACGCCATACGAAACGCTGCTTGGCTATTATTGGGCCTATGACGGGGCGTCGCAGATCGGGACGCCGCCGCGGCAATACAATCAGGTTGTCCGCCAGATCATTGCGCAAAACGTCAATGGTCCCGCCCGGCCAGCCGCCTCCGCGCGCTTGCTGACGCTTGTCAATGTAGCGATGGCGGACGCGGGCATCGCCGCCTGGTATCACAAATATGTCTATCAGCTGTGGCGGCCCATTCTCGGCATTCGCGAATATGACAACAGCTTCTGGCAGGGTAAGGGCTATGAAGCGAATTCGTTCGGGCTGCATAAGAGATGCGACCCCTGGTGGACGCCGCTTGGTTCGCCGCGCACAAATGAGCCAGGACGTCGTAGCTTCACGCCCCCCTTCCCGGCTTATCCTTCGGGACATGCGACCTTCGGCGCCGCCGCCTTCGAAATCACGCGGCGCTTCTTTGGCGTCGCGTCCAACGCTCCAGACAATCTGGCCTTCAATCTCGTTTCCGACGAACTCGACGGACGCGCTGTCGCCGAGGACGGCTCCTTCCGTGAGCTACATCGGCGACACTATCCATCGTTGCTGCAGGCGATGTTTGACAATGCCGTCAGCCGTCTATACCTCGGCGTTCATTGGCGTTTCGACGGCGTTGGCGATAATGTCGGAGATGCGGCGGACATCCTGACAGACGCAAGCCATGTCGGCGGGGTGCCTCTCGGACGAAAGCTTGCAAATGACATCTATGATAGCGGCCTGGCAAAGAGCGCCGCGCCGCGTAAGCCGGGAATCACGCCCAAAAAACTGCCTGGCGTGAACCTGCCTCCGGGCACGCCAAACGCCTGAGGCGGAGCCTATATCGAAGGCCTGCTGAGTCAGCCTGCCCGGGCTGACCGGCGGGCCTTTCCGTGATCGACATCCGATTGACAGGCGCCCCTCCTTCCCGCTTATTCAACGACGTGGTTATTTGAGCCGGCCGGCTTGCCGCCACGAAAAACAACGCGCTAAAAGGCCGGGTCTCCCTAAGGAAGCCCCGCTTTTTGCGTAGCAGCGCCGTTCGGCGCGCATCAAGCGAATGGCGCGCCTTCGCGCCAAGGGAGAACCAATGTCCGCCGACGCCCCGCCCCGCAGGCCGCTCAAACCCGCGACGCAACTCGTGCACGGCGGGACGCAGCGCTCTTCCTTCGGAGAATTGTCGGAGGCGCTCTACCTCACGCAGAGCTTCGCCTATCCGACGATGGAGGCGGCCGAGGCGCGCTTCAAAGGCGACGAGCCGGGCTTCATCTATTCGCGATTTTCGAACCCCACCGTGGCGATGTTCGAGCAGCGCATGTGCCTTCTGGAGGGCACGGAAGCGGCCCGCGCCACGGCGAGCGGCATGGCGGCGGTGACCGCGAGTCTGCTCGCCCAGCTCAAAGCGGGCGACCACGTGGTTTCGGCCCGCGCGCTTTTCGGCTCCTGCCTCTATGTCGTCGAGGACCTGCTGCCGCGACTGGGAATCGCGTCGACGCTCGTCGACGGCGCCGACATCGAACAATGGAAAGCCGCCGTCCGTCCCGAGACGAAGCTCTTCTTTCTGGAAAGCCCGACCAATCCCGGGCTGGAGGTCTATGACCTCAAGGCGATCGCCGACATTGCGCATGAGGTCGGCGCGAAGCTCGTGGTCGACAATGTCTTCGCGACGCCGCTCTTGCAAAAGCCCTTCGATTTCGGCGCCGACGTCGTCGTCTATTCCGCGACCAAGCACATCGATGGGCAGGGCCGATGTCTTGGCGGCGTGATTTTGGCCTCGCAGGCGCTGATCGAGGAGAGCGTCCACAATTTCCTGCGCCAGACCGGCCCGGCGATGTCGCCGTTCAACGCCTGGGTGATGCTGAAAGGGCTGGAGACCTTGCCGCTGCGCGTCGCCCAGCAAACCGCGAGCGCGGCCAAAATCGCCGACTTCCTGGCCGAGGAGAAGGCCGTCAGCCGTGTCCTTTACCCCTTCCGCGCCGATCACCCTCAGGCCGATCTGGCGCGTCGCCAGATGTCGGGCGGCGGCACGCTGGTGAGCTTCGATATGGCGGGCGGCAAGGCCGCGGCGTTCCGCCTCGCCAATGCGCTGGACGTAATCAAGATTTCCAACAATCTGGGCGACGCCAAGAGCCTCATCACCCATCCGGCGACGACGACCCATCAGCGGCTGACGCCGGAAGCGCGCGCGTCGCTGGGAATCGGCGACGGGCTGCTGCGCCTGTCGGTCGGCCTCGAGGACGCCGACGATCTCGTCGACGATCTCGCGCGCGGGCTGTGGGCCGCCGTGCGCGCCTGAGTTTTACGGCTGCGTGCCGCC
>JALHNR010000366.1 GCA_022843525.1 Methylocystis sp.
CCCATCCGGGTGTCACCCCACCCCGCCTTGCTGCGCAAGGCGACCCTCCCCCTCAAGGGGAGGGTGAACGCGCGCTGAACTGTTTGAACAGAACGAAACGAAATTAGAATGCCGGAGTCCCGCGCTGTCGCGCTTACCCGCGAACTCATCCGCTGTCCGTCCGTGACGCCGGCCGACGCCGGCGCGCTCGATGTCGTCGAGAAGGCGCTGAAGGCGTCAGGCTTCGAGACGCATCGAATCGTCTTCTCCGCGCCGGGGACGGCGGACGTCGACAATCTCTTCGCCAGGATCGGCGCTGGCGCGCCGCATCTTTCGTTCGCCGGCCATACCGACGTTGTGCCGCCGGGCGATCCAGCGCGTTGGCGTTTCGATCCCTTCGCCGCGGAAGTTTCGGACGGGCGCGTCTACGGCCGCGGCGCCTCGGATATGAAGGGCGCGATCGCCGCCTTCGCCGCGGCGGCGCTTCGCTACGTCGAGCGGCATGGCGCGCCGAAGGGAACGCTCTCGCTGCTCATTACCGGCGATGAGGAAGGCGTTTCGATCAACGGCACTGTGAAGCTCCTTGAATGGGCCCGCGCGCGCGGCGAGCGCTTCGATCATTGCATCGTCGGCGAGCCGAGCAATGTCTCGACGCTTGGCGACATGATCAAGATCGGCCGCCGCGGTTCGCTCAACGGCCGCATTCGCGTCGTCGGCAAGCAGGGCCATGTCGCCTATCCGCATCGCGCCGAAAATCCGGCGCCGATCGTCGCGCGCATCGTCGACGCGCTTTCGGGACATGAGCTCGACAAGGGCACGAGCCATTTCGAGCGCTCCAATCTCGAATTTTCCACGATCGACATCGGCAACAAGGCGGTCAACGTCATCCCTGGCGAAGCGCGCGCCGAATTCAACGTCCGCTTCAATGACGTCTGGACGCATGACTCGCTGAAGGAACGCATTCTGCAGGTGATCAAGACGGCGGCACCGAACGCCAATGTCGAAGTCGAATTTCCGCCGTCGAACGCCAAGTCCTTCATCACCAAGCCCGGCCCCTTCACTGAACTCGTGATCGAGGCCGTGCGGCAGGTGACGGGCCTGACGCCCGAACTCTCGACGACCGGCGGCACGTCCGACGCGCGCTTCATCGTCAATTATTGTCCGGTGCTGGAGTTCGGCCTCACCAATGAGGCGATCCACGCGGTCAACGAGAATGCCCGCATCGCCGACGTCGACCAGCTTTGCGCCGTGTATCTGAATGTGCTGGAGCGCTACTTCGGACCATGAGGCTCTCGATCACGCTGGATTTGGGCGTAATCGTCCAGATGCGTATGACTTGATCGATTCCAAGAGCATAGAGCGCGCTCTACGCGAAAAGCCGGTTCCCACTTTTTCGCGAGCCGCGCTTTAAGGCGAACCCAGCAGCCCAAAAGCTCGAATCTCATAGGCTTGATGGGTGAAGAGCATTTCGGGCGACAAGAGCGACAACGACGACGTAATCGGCGGCGGGGCTCGGCCCATCCGGGAATTTTTCGGGTAGACGACCTTCGTCAGCGCCGTTCTGCCAGAAGGTGGGCCGATGGTGATCAGCAGGGTGCTTGTGTCCCTTCTGCTGGCGTCGAACAGCGATGGGCTCGCGGGGGTCGAGACACGCACAAGGCTCCAGGAGGGTGTGGCGTTGACGTTGAATCGCAGCGCGAATTGCACTTGATGGGTAAGCGTCGAAATCGGATTTCCCATAAGGATTTTTCTGAAATCCGTCTTATAGCAGGTTGCGCTCTGCTCGGCTTCGCCGGCGAACAGCGTCATTCTTTCCGCTTGTTCAACATCGAGCGGAAATCCCAAAAAGGCGCATTTCTTAACCGGCTCCAGCACATCGTCGAACCAATCGTGCAGTTTAAGATCTGCTTCGATGGTAATGCCGGCGATCGAATAGCATGGTCTTGTATCGGAAGGTTCGACAAATTCTCTTCTTTCATTGATGAACAGTTCGAACGGGTAAACGAATTGGACCATGTCTTCTCGACTGGGATTATATTGGACGCCTGCGCCGACGCCGAATCGATAGGTCTGCGGTACGGTGCGCCTCGTGGTGTTCGCCAGCCACACGACCGCATCGGGCAAATTGGGGGTGAGAAAGGAAATCCCCGGATTGAACGCAACCGAATCGTCGACCTTGACGTTCAAATCGATCAAAGCGTTCCAGGACTCGAGCCATTCGAGCTTGCGCGCGCCCCACTTGCCGGCCCGATCAAGATCGATCTGATACCTGACCGCGTTGCTGATTTCGCATTGCACGCCTCTAATCACGTCGTAGAGAATGCGCTTCTTTCTTTCATGCCCGAGCAAGGGCGCGGCTTCCGGAATGAGGCAGCCGGAAAGGCTCGGAGCGATCAAGCAGATAAGCGCAATGAAAAATATGGATCGACGAATGAACGCGCGCTCAGCCATGTCGAGCACTCCTCAGCCAGAATCGGTCAAATAACTGAATTACAATCAACTACACTGTCGATGAGGCATGCGCGGCCAGCGCCGACTCGCTCAAGCCGCAAAGATCATAGGCAAGCGTGAACAGCGGCGCAACAATAGGAGAATAAACAGCTATTTTGCATCCGCGCCGACAGCGTGACGCCTGGCCTGTTCCGTCGAACGCCGAAAAAATGATGTGAACCGTTTCATCCTTGCTGGCCATGAAATAATAACCCGCTTTGTCGCTGACGCCTCAGGCTCGCCGTAAAATCAGCAAGGCTTCGACATTTTTCTATGGGCATCGCTTTTGGGTCGTCATGCTTTTCGTCCGACCGTCGGCCCGATGCGCCAAGCACCTAAGGCGCGGAAGAAGGAAGCTAAATGAGCGGGACGCCTCTCAGCGATTGGACGCCGATCGCCTATTTGCAAAGGGAAGAAGAGCGCCGCCGAAACGCGCAAAAGCCGGCGGGAGCGCCGCCGCCCGAGCAGCAGTTTCGTAACAACGATGAAAAGCCTTTGAGTGGTGTGACCGTCGTAAATCTGCAGCGAAGATTTCTTCTCCTCGAACAACGTCTCGCCATTCTTGAGCAGCGGGAGCACGAGCGTCAAATTCGAGAAAAGTTTGAAGCCGCTTCGGCGCAATCGCAAAGAGCGACGCCGACCGGCGGCACGGCATATTTCGGAGAGGATATTTCCGTCGGTCAAAGAGACGATATTTCAGTCCGTCAAGGAGAAGATTATTCGAAGGTGAAATCACGGCCAGAATTCACTTACAGCAAAGTCGAACAGGATGAGTCGGCCAACGATTGTAAAATCCATGATCCGCACGCTCAATCACATGCAAGCGACTCATGGCGCGACAACAGGAGCAGGACTCCAAGCGACTTTGTCGAGATACATCCGCTGCGAAGCGGCGAACCAACTCGGGCGGAGCCGGCGCGCAAGGTAGCAGAAGCGCTTAATTCCTTCGTGGTCACCGCGTTCTTGGCTGGTTCGATTGGCTTTATGGGCGCAATCCTCCTTGTGCCCGCTGAAAAGGCGGTCCAATTTCACGCTCTCGTTAGCATCGCCGTTAACGCGATTTCTGAAGGTTTTCATACGAAATAGCTTCCGCTTCCCGCCGGGGGCGGCCTCGCCTGCAGCATTGCCGACGAAGAATTTCTCGTCGTCGAAGCTAACCGGCTAAATTTCAGCCGCACGGCGTCATTCGCCAAACGACGGCGTGGAGCCAGCAGGACGCGAGGTCTATTTCAGCATTATGCTTCGGCGCGCGATATCGCGACGTCGCACGTCCTTGCGCACAAGCGGCTGACCAAGGGGCGTTCGAGCGGTCAACCAGTTGAGGGCCTGCGATGTCGCGTCGACTTGGTGGTCGTACGTGAGAGTTATGCGCTTGGTGGACGAGCTAGGCGACGACTGCCCGGCCATCTCGCAAGCAAGCTCGACGAGCTCATGCCATGGGTCTATGCGACGCCCGTCGTTCTCGGAGACGCGGCCTGATAATAGCGGTTACCCTTCGCACAGGGCGAGGAGCAGTCGGATGATATCGGCTGTCTGAGGATCGAGCGGAAACGTCGCGAGGCGCTTCCAGAACGGCGTCGGTGATTGACGCGTCATTGCCAAATTGCCGGCCCGTGTGACCTTCCTGCAACAGCCAACTCAAAAAACTTGATGTATTAAGTAAGACGACCTCGAAGCGCAAACGCGCTTAGTTCGGTAGGATGGCCCAATGGAATGGCCCTTTACTTACACAATAGCTATTGTTGGCTTGCCTTTAGAGCGCGTTCGTGATTTTTCGATTCTGATGGGGATTCCCGAATCGGCCCGAGCATGATTCCTTCCTCGCGATAGCGATGGAGGCGAGAATGGCGCGGGCATACAGCCAGGATTTGC
>JALHNR010000367.1 GCA_022843525.1 Methylocystis sp.
GATGAGCGCATCGCCAGGGTTCAGCCGCATCGCTTGGCTGGCCATGATTTTGCTCCGCGAGGAACGGCGCGTCTGCCTGGTCCTGATCGAAGGCGGGCACAGGGCGCGTTCCGGGGGGCGATCCTAGCTGCGGGTGCGGTCTAGCGCGAGCGCCAGAGGTGTGGGCGAAGCGTTTTCAAACCAGGGCGATGGATGAGCCGCTAGCGCCGCAAAGAGTGAGTTTGCTAGGGCCGCCGAGATTTGGCGCTGGTGGGACGGCGACCGTTCGTGCTCCCACCGGCGCGCCCCCAATCCAACTTGGCCATCACATCCACGATCCTCTTGGGCAGCGGCTCTGTGAGGACTTTGTCGAACTTGGATCTCAGATGCTCGCTAATCGATTCCATTGTGGAATCGGGCCGCGCTCCCCTTTTGCCGGCGGCCGCGTTCCGCCAATCGCCCGGCGCTCTGTCCGGCATGACGCATACTCCTTGAAGGCAAGGAAACTGCGCCACATTTGCATTGTTCCCCCTGCAAAGTATTTTAAAATTAAAGTCTTAGCAGGGCCAAAGCAGTAGATCGGATGCAGCGGCGCAGCCTGTTAAGCGGCGCAGCCCGGTTCTGCCGCGCGATGTTGCAGTTCGGCTGAAGATTGCGCCATGGCGCGAGAGTAGCAGGCGCTATCCGGCGCCAGACTGGCTATTCGTGCGGGCTTTCAAGATAGACGCTGATCGGACATCCAACGACTGCGCCCAAGTCGCTGCGCGGGAAATCGAGGGTGCGATCGAGGTTGACGAAGACGACGTTCGGTCGCCCGCGCGGGAAAGAGGATTGACGCCCCGGCCATGGTCGCGCAACACTCTTAACGCTCGCTGTCTCGACTGGGCGGCGAGCCTCTATCAAGCCTTGGGCCCTGTCAGCAATGGCGGGGCCGTTTTTTTGAGCATTTCGTTGGTTTGTAGGCTCGGTGCTAACTGAAAAGCGCGGCGGGATCGATCAAACCGCGAGGCCGGGGGGCGGCCGCGTCGAAAAGGCGCGGGCCTTTCCGTCTTTGAGGCGGAACCGTGAGCGCGCTTCAGGAATTATAGGTCCTGGAAGGGGAGGACCTGAATCGTGGCGCCGACCAACAAGAACCATAAGCAATCTACGCTCGATAATACGATGGTCACGACGATCGCTGACTGTTTGCGAGCCATGTTATCAGGCGTAGCCGCTGAGCCTCTGCCTGCCGCAATGGACAAGCTGTTGCAACGAATTGAGCAGCGCGTTCGATCGCAGGAAATCAGGGCTTGATGAAGGGCGAAGCCGTCAAAATTATTGTTAGACGACCTTCCCGCGTCACGCTTCTACCGGCCTCGCTGGCGGCCTTGCTTTGATCAAGCGCAGGGCCGCCTTTCGTTTGGAGGCGTCGGCAACGCGGCGTGATTTGCGGGACAATGATTATTGCGCGAGACGCTCTCTCCGTCAGCGACAGACACGCACCATTTTCCGTGATGCAGCAAACGTATGAGCACGACCCTGCTCTCGAGACGAACTGCACACTTACGATTCGACGTGACAGTCGGCCTTCATATCGCGTCCGCTCGAATTATAAAGGTCGCGAAGCAGCGCTGTAATAGTTGCATCCATTGAATCCGCGTTTCCGCCTTGGGCGTTCGCAAAGGCGATAAATTCAGCTATCGCTTGTCCCGCGCATAAGTGCCGATTGACTTGCCTTTTCAATGCAAACGTCTCGCAAAGACTTGCTCGAAATCGACATCTTTGAGCATCTCCCGCCTTGCTAGGAGTGAATCACCCTCGCGCCCGATAGGGTGGCCAGTCCGGCATCAGATGCACGTCGCGAGAGCCGCAGACAGAACAGACGAATCGGCGCGACCGCGCCAATGCGATGAATGGCGTCTCGGGGAACGCAAGCATCGCATCGAACGCGATCCTGCCATGATTCGCGCAACTGAGCCCCGTGCACCAGACCCATGCGCCAGCGACGCCCTCAGCGCGAAGATCGGCGATCGTCGGAGGGGCGGGGCGCTGCATGCATCCGGGGAAAATAGCGGCGGCAGGCGGCGCTCGTCGCTGCTACGATCAGAGCCCCAAGAACCCCAGAAAGCCCTTTTTCTTTTTGAGGCGTTGAACGTCCGCGGCTTCTCGACGGACTGACTCTCGGAGCTCGAGGATTTTCTCGTCAGGGATCGAAAAGTCGATCGCGGCCAAGGAAAGATTCCGGCGAGACTCTTCGAATGTTTGCTGGACGTAGGCGGCCAGAGTTTTTTTCGCCATAACGCTCCCCATGACTGATCTTTTGCTGGTTACCCCAGCGATTACCCCAGAGACGCTCGGCTTCAAATTGTGTTGGAGGAAAACAGCGATAAGCTACTGATTTTAAGTGGCAGGAGTGGCCGGGATCGAACCGACAACCCCCGGTTTTGGAGACCGGTGCTCTACCAGTTGAGCTACACTCCTGCGGACGCCCAAAAGGCGCGCGCCTTCATTGCCGCAACGACGGCCCGGACGCAAGAGGGCGCGGCGGGCCTCCGATCAGGAATTGCCCCCGGAAAGCACCGTGACCGCGCGACGGTTCTGCGACCAGCAGGAGATGTCGTCGCAGACGGCGACCGGACGCTCCTTGCCGTAGCTCACCGTGCGGATGCGCGACCCCTGGACTCCGCGCGCGACGAGGTAATTCTTGGCCACTTCGGCGCGTCTGGCGCCGAGCGCGAAATTATATTCGCGGGTGCCGCGTTCGTCGGCGTGGCCTTCCATCGTGAAGCTGTAGCGAGAGTAGCGATTGAGCCATTGCGCCTGCTTGTCGAGCGTGGCCTGCGCGGTGGACGTCAGATCGGTGGAGTCGGTCTCGAAGAAGATGCGATCTCCGACATTGACCACGAAATCCTGATGGCTGCCGGGACTCGCTACGCCGCCGCGTCCATAGCCTCCGCCCGCCAGATCATTCGCGGCTTCATCCGCGGTGTTCTTGGCGCAGGCCGAGAGCGCCATCACCGCCATGACCGCCGTCAGCGCGACGACGAATTTGGCGCCGCAGGCGCGTTTCGAAAGCAGCATGAAGAACTCCTGTTACGACCACCGACTGGCGATAGTCCTAGTCTTCCAGGGTTAAGCGAAGGTTCCGTCAACCTTGATCGCAGGTATCTTCGGCCTGTTGCATTTGAGCAAATTGGCCTCTTCGTTAATAAGCGGTTAATTGGTTAACAGAAGCTTAACACGCTGTTTCCCGGAGAATTTGACGTTCTCAGGATCGGCGCGCGTCTGCGCGATGCAGCGTAAATAACAAGGTAGCTACGTGAAATGGTGCGCGTGCGCTCGGGCGATTTCGCGTTCAAGAAATCACCCTGCGCCGGCTGAGAAGCGAGGCGCGCGCGGTTGCTTTGCAGAGACTCTCGCTCTTAATATTGATCAATGACGCGCGATGCGGCGGCGCGCGCGGTCAGGAGCGTGACATGAATGAAGGCATCGCGCCTTTCTTATCGCCGTTGACGCTGCTTCTGGGCGGCGGCCTTCTGGCGATCGGATTGCTGTCGCTACTCGATCTTCACTTCTTCAAGACCAAGTGGCAGGGCAAGTTGGCGCTGGTGGTCGGCCTTGTCTTCATTCTCGCCACCGAGGCGATGTTCGTCACGAGCGGCGCCAGCGGCCGCTATTTCGAAGGCCAGAAGATGGACGTCACCGACTGCGAATATCAGACGGAGCGGGATTTTCCGGCGGAGCGGCGATCCAACCCGAAGCTCATTCACGACAAGATCGTCGCCTGTATGGACCTGCTCGGCTACGACTGGAGCAAGGAGCACTATCATTGCGTGGAGGCGCCGATCTCCACCAATGTGTTCTGTTATCTGCCGCGGGCGGCCATGCAGCGCAGCATCGTCGCGTGGCAAATGCGATTCGAATAGGTCAGAACAGCGATCCCTGATCGTCGCTGTCGGCTCTTCTCAGGCGGCGCCGCAGGCGCGGGCGCGCCGGCGGATCTGGAATCGTAACGCCAGCGCGCGCTTGGATTCTGCCGTCGGCGACCTCGATATCGAGACCCGTTCCAGGAGGAGCCTGCGCGACGCTGCGCACCAGCGCGCCGCTATCGTCGTGCACCAGCGCAAAGCCGCGCGCCAACGCCGAGCGATGACTGAGCGACTCCTGCAGCCGCGCCAGTCGGTCGATCATGTCCTGATGACCGCCAATCAAGCCGGCGACGGCGCGGTCGAGACGTTGCGCCGCGCCGGCGAGGCGCTGCCTGGCGGCGGCGTTCTCCTGACCCGCGAGAACGCGGCGGGCGCGATAGCCCTGTTGCAGCCGCGCGCCAAGACCGCGCAGCTGCTCGCGCACGCGCGCCAGCTCCGCTTGCGGCGAGTG
>JALHNR010000368.1 GCA_022843525.1 Methylocystis sp.
CGCCTTCCTGCTTCATCAGCTTGATCACCTCATGCGCCAGCGTCACATGCGAGCCTGAGAGAATGGAGAGGCCGATGCAATGCGCGCCTTCCTTCTTCGCCGCCTCGACAAGTTCAGCCGGCGTCGAGCGGATGCCGGCGTAGATCACGTCGAATCCCGCGTCGCGGGCGCGCACCGCGATCTGTTCGGCGCCGTTGGAATGGCCATCGAGGCCGGGCTTGCCGACCAAAAACTTCGCGCGTTTGCCGAGCTTTTGTGACACGCGTTCGACTTCGCCGCGCACGGCGTCGAGCGCGCCGCCGACCTGACGGGCCGTCGAGGAGACGCCCGTCGGCGCGCGATATTCCCCAAAAACGCCGCGTAAGACATTGCCCCATTCGCCGGTGGTGACGCCCGCCTTCGCCGCGGCGATGGACGGCTCGACCATGTTGCGGCCTTCCTTGGCGGCGCGCGCCAGCTCTTCGATCGCGGCCTGGGCGGCTTTCTGGTCGCGGCCTTCGCGCCAGGCCTTCAACCGCGAAATCTGTTCGGCCTCCACATGTTCGGGCACGACCATGATCTGGTCGTCGCCCGAGGCGAGCGGCGACGGCTCGCCGCCGGTGAATTTGTTGACGCCGACGACGATCTGTTCGCCGGCCTCGATCGACTCAAGACGCGCGGTGTTAGCTTCGACGAGCTTGCCCTTCATATAGCCGATCTCGACCGCCGCCGCCGCGCCGCCGAGCTCTTCGATCTTCTTGAGTTCGGCCATCGCCTCGGCCTTCAGTTCGGCGACTTTGCGGGCGATTTCGGGATTGCCGTCGAAGATGTCGCCATATTCCAAGAGGTCCGTCTCATAGGCCATAATCTGCTGCATGCGCAGCGACCATTGCTGGTCGAAGGGCCGGGGCAGGCCGAGCGCCTCGTTCCAGGCCGGAAGCTGCACGGCGCGGGCGCGGGCGTTCTTGGAGAGAACGACGGCCAGCATCTCGATCAGGATGCGATAGACGTTGTTTTCCGGCTGCTGTTCGGTCAGGCCGAGCGAATTGACCTGCACGCCATAGCGGAAGCGGCGAAGCTTCTCGTCCTTCACGCCATAGCGCTCGCGCGTGATCTCTTCCCAAAGTTCCGCGAACGCCCGCATTTTGCACAGTTCGGTGACGAAGCGCATGCCGGCGTTGACGAAGAAGGAGATGCGGCCGACGACCTGAGCGAAGTCTTCCTCAGGCATTCCCGCCGCTTTCACGCCGTCGAGAATGGCGACGGCGGTCGCAAGCGCATAGGCCAATTCCTGCGACGGCGTCGCGCCCGCTTCCTGCAGATGGTAGGAGCAGACGTTCATCGGGTTGAACTTGGGGCATTCCTTCGTGGTGAAGAGAATGAGGTCCTGCGTGAGGCGCAGCGACTGCGTCGGCGGGAAGACATAAGAGCCGCGCGACAGATATTCCTTGATGATGTCGTTTTGCGTCGTGCCCTGCAGTTTTGCGCGCGGCGCGCCTTGCTCTTCCGCGGCGGCGATATAGAGCGCCATCAGCCACACGGCGGTGGCGTTGATGGTCATCGACGTGTTCATCTCGCTGAGCGGGATGCCGTGAAAGAGCGTGCGCATATCGCCCAGATGCGAGACCGGCACGCCGACCTTGCCGACCTCACCGCGCGAGAGGATGTGGTCGCTGTCGTAGCCCGTTTGCGTCGGCAGATCGAAGGCGATGGAGAGACCGGTCTGCCCTTTGGCGAGATTGGAGCGATAGAGCTTATTGGACTCGCTGGCCGTCGAATGGCCGGCGTAAGTGCGAAACATCCAGGGCTTGTCGCGGCGCGGGGCGGACATGTCGTTCATATAGCCTCTCCTCCGCCGTTGCGCTTAGCATGCGGCCAGCGCCGGAGGAAGACGGGCGAATGGGCGGTCAGCCGTCCGAAATCCCAGCGGCCGCCCTTATTGATGTATGTATCAACGGGAGGATTTTACGTGACCGCTGAGTAGTATGGCCGCTTGAGCAAGTCGCACGCCTCGAGTCAGCGCTAATTTTTCTTTTTCTTCAGCGCATCCGGCTTGTGGATCGCGCGGGCGCGGGTCTTGCCGCTTTCGACCAGATATTGCGGGTCGTCCGGACTCGCTTCGGCGACATGGCCTTTCACGCGCGCCTGCGCCGTGACCTTCTTGACGACCTTGCCGGTCGTCACCCCCTGGGAAGTCTTCCAGCTGACAGGATCGCCGGGTTTGAACTTACGCGGCATGGCGCTGCCTCCGGCCAGAGAACCCCGCTTTCCCGGCCTTCCTGAGTTCAGGTCCTAAGGGCCGCGCCTATTGCGAGGTCGGGCGCGGCGCGATTTCGTTCAGCGACTGCACGCGCCTGGCCTGCGGCCCCTCCTCGCCTTGACCTTCCAGAAACTCCACCCGCTCGCCGACTTCGAGCGCGTCAAAGCCGGGTTCGGCCACGCTGTTGCGGTGAAAATAAATCTCGCGTCCATCCTCGCTTTCAAGGAAGCCGAAGCCGTCGGCGCGAAAGACGCTTTTCACCACGGCCGTCGGCGCCGTCTCGTGATGCTTGATCTTGCCGCGTATCTGGCGGGACTGGTCGCGCAATTGCCGCCGCGCCCGCCTGAAGGCGTCGTTGAGCGCGAAATCAGCGTTCATGAAGCGCTCGTCGGCGTCGGGCGTGCGCTCTACCGACACTTCGCGACCGTCGGGAAGCGCGATGTAGATCGTAAAATGGTGTTGGCCGCCGGTGCGATGATGGCCGCTCGGCCCCTTGGCGACGACGCGGCAGGCGGTCATGCGCCCATAAACCTTCTCCAGCTGCGCCAGTTTGGCGACGATTTTCGCGCCCAGCTCCGGGCGCGGCTCCATGTCGATGAAATCGATCTCAGGCGCGGTTTCCATCGGGTCTCTTTCTGCCCCCAGGCGCAGATAAATAATGCGCGGGCGCCGAAAGGCTTCCTGCGGCCATAGAGAAACACTTGTCGATCCATAGGAATTTCGCGCTATGAAGCGCGCCGTCGCCCTATTATAAGCTCCGCCGGAACTTTATCGGCGCAAGATTCAAAAGTCGGAGGGAACGAAACCTTGAGCGAGAAGAAAGACCTCTATGAGATGGGCGAGATTCCGCCGCTCGGGCATGTGCCGAAGAACATGTACGCCTGGGCGATCCGCAAGGAGCGGCATGGGCCGCCGGAAACCGCCATGCAGCTCGAGGTCTTGCCGACCTGGGAGCTCGACAGCCACGACGTGCTGGTGCTCGTGATGGCGGCGGGCGTCAATTACAACGGCGTCTGGGCGTCGCTGGGCGAGCCGGTGTCGACCCTCGACGCTCACAAGAATCCCTATCACGTCGCCGGCTCCGACGCCTCGGGCATCGTCTGGGCGGTTGGCTCCAAGGTGAAGCGCTGGAAGGTCGGCGACGAGGTCATCATCCACTGCAACCAGGATGATGGGGACGACGAGGAGTGCAACGGCGGCGATCCGATGTTCTCGCCCTCGCAGCGCATCTGGGGCTATGAGACGCCGGACGGCTCCTTCGCCCAGTTCTGCCGCGTTCAGGACCGTCAGCTCATGGAGCGCCCGAAGCACCTCACCTGGGAGGAGGCGGCCTGCTACACCTTAACGCTCGCCACCGCCTATCGCATGCTCTTTGGCCATGCGCCGCACCAGTTGAAGCCCGGCGACAATGTGCTCGTGTGGGGCGCGTCCGGCGGCCTGGGCGTGTTCGCCGTGCAGCTCTGCGCCGCCTCGGGCGCCAACGCCATCGGCGTCATCTCGGACGAGAGCAAGCGCGACTACGTGCTCTCGCTCGGCGCCAAGGGCGTCATCAACCGCAAGGACTTCAAGTGCTGGGGCCAGTTGCCGAAGGTCAACACGCCCGAGTTCAATGAATGGACCAAAAACGCCCGCGCCTTCGGCAAGGCGATCTGGGACATCACCGGCAAAAAAGACGTCGACATCGTCTTCGAACATCCGGGCGAACAGACGTTCCCGGTCTCCTGCCTCGTGGTGAAGCGCGGCGGCATGGTGGTGTTCTGCGCCGGCACGACCGGCTTCAACCTCACCTTCGACGCCCGCTATGTGTGGATGCGCCAGAAGCGCATCCAGGGTTCGCATTTCGCGCATCTGAAGCAGGCGTCGACCGCCAATCGCTTCGTCCTGGACCGGCGCGTCGATCCCTGCATGTCGGAAGTGTTCGCCTGGGAGAAAATTCCTCTCGCGCACACCAAGATGTGGAAGAACGAACATGCGCCGGGCAATATGGCGGTGCTGGTGATGTCGCCAAAGCCCGGCTTGCGCACGGTCGAGGATGTGACGGACGCCT
>JALHNR010000369.1 GCA_022843525.1 Methylocystis sp.
CTGAACCTCGGGGAAGGATTTGATGATGCGGTCCTGCGTTTGCAGGAGTTCGGCGGCCTTGGTGACCGAGAGCCCCGGCAGCGTCGTCGGCATGTAAAGAAGCGCGCCCTCGTTGAGAGCGGGCATGAATTCGCTACCGAGCTGGCGGGCCGGAATGATGGTCAGCGCTAGCGCTCCCAGCGCCAGTAGAATAGTGGCAACTTTCGCTTTGAGCACCAGACGTATGATCGGCCGATAGAGCCAGATAAGTGCGCGATTGATGGGATTTCTCGCCTCGGGAACAATATTTCCGCGCACGAAGACGACCATTAGCGCCGGCACGAGCGTCACGGAGAGGAGCGCCGCCGCCGCCATAGCGAAAGTCTTGGTGAAGGCTAGCGGGCTGAATAGGCGTCCTTCTTGCGCTTCGAGCGTGAAGATGGGCAGGAACGAAACCGTAATGATCAACAGGCCAAAAAACAGCGCCGGACCAACCTCGGTCGCGGCGTCGATCAAAATCTCGATACGTCGCTTGTCGGGCGGTGCACGCTCCAGATGCTTATGTGCGTTCTCAATCATAACGATGGCGGCGTCCACCATCGCGCCGATCGCGATAGCGATCCCGCCCAAACTCATAATATTGGAGCCGATTCCCAGCGCCTTCATCGCAGCGAAAGCCATTAAAACGCCAACGGGAAGCATGATGATGGCGACGAGCGCGCTGCGCACATGCATCAGAAAGACGACGCAGACGAGAGCGACAATGACGCCTTCTTCGACGAGTGTGCTCCTGAGCGTCTCGATGGCTGCATGAATGAGCTGGGAGCGGTCGTAAACCGAGACGATCTCAACGCCCTTTGGCAAGCTTGTCGCCATCTGCGCAAGGGCCGATTTGACATTGTCGATCACTGTGAGCGCGTTTGCGCCATAACGCTGCAGTGCGATGCCGCTCGCGACCTCGCCTTCCCCATTGAGTTCCGTGACGCCACGCCGTTCGTCGGGGCCGAGTTCGATGCGCGCGACATCCTTCAGGAGAAGCGGCGTGCCGCTTTCGACGCGCAGGACAATACTTTCCAGGTCGCTCACGCTACGCAGATAGCCTCGTCCGCGCACAATGAATTCAAATTCGGAAAGTTCGACCGTGCGGCCGCCGACATCGGCATTGCTGGCGCGGATGGCGCCGCGCACTTTCGACAGCGGTATGCCGAGCGCACGCAGTCGGTTAGGATCGACAACGACATTATACTGCTTGACAAAGCCGCCGACGCTCGCGATCTCGGCGACGCCTTCGGCCTTGGCGAGGCCGTAGCGGATCGTCCAGTCCTGGATCGAGCGCAATTCGGCGAGCGTCATTTCCTTGGCTATGAGCGCATATTGATAGACCCAGCCAACGCCCGTCGCATCGGGACCAAGAACAGGCGTCACGCCCGTCGGCAATCTCTTGCTCGCCGCGCTCAAATATTCGAGGACGCGCGAGCGCGCCCAATAAATATCGACGCCATCGTCGAAGATGACGTAGACGAAGGATACGCCGAAGAATGAAAATCCGCGCACCACTTTGGAGCGCGGAACAGTCAACATCGAACTGGTGAGCGGATAAGTGACTTGGTCCTCGACGACTTGCGGCGCCTGGCCCGGATATTCCGTATAGACGATCGCTTGCACATCGGAGAGATCGGGAATGGCGTCGAGTGGCAGCGTGCGCAAGGCATAGACGCCCCCTGCGACAGCGAAGGCTGTGCCGACGAATATGAGAACAAGGTTGCGCGCCGACCAGGCGATGAGACGGGCGATCACTTGCCGGCCTCCCCTTGGTCGAGAGCCCGTAACGCCGCTTTGAGATTGCTTTCGGCGTCGATGAGGAAGTTCGCGGCCGTGACGATGCGTTCGTTTTCTTTCACGCCGCTCCTGATTTCGACGAAGCCTTCGCCGCGCCGGCCGATCTTGACTTCGCGCGGCTCGAAGCGCCCTTCGCCCTTGTCGACAATCGCCACTTGCCGCTTACCGGTGTCGATGACGGCGCTTTCGGGCGCCGTTAGCACTTTTTCGTTTCCGCCGGCGGCAATCTCGACCTCGGCATACATATCTCCCCGCAGCAACCCGTCGGGGTTCGGCAGTTCGATCCTGACGCGCGCCGTTCGTGTCTCCATATTGAGATGGGGATAAATCAGAGCGACCTGCCCCTTGAAGGCTCGATCTGGGTAAGCCCTTGGTCGCACGTCGACCTTTTGTCCAGGCGCAATCAAGGCGATGTCCCGCTCGGCGATGTCAGCCAGCACCCAAATCAGCGAATGATCGACGATGCGAAACAGCATGTCCCCAGGCGCGGCGCGCATGCCGTTAATCGCCGCCCGCTCCAGGACATGGCCGTCTTGCGGCGCGGGCCATGCGATCACACGTGGAACGCTGCGGGCGCGCTCGATCGCAGCGATGGCGCTTTCATCGAGGCCGAGGTTGAGGAGCCGCCGCTTGGCTCCTTCCAGGCGCTGGGCGTCGATCCCGCCGCCACGCCGCATGTTGAGGACAGCGACATATTCCGCGGCTGCGCTCGATAGATTCGGCCCATACACGCGCATCAGCGTTTGGCCCTTGCGAACGTAATCGCCCTCCGCAAACTTCCCGACCGATTCGATGAAGCCTTCGAAGCGGAGGGAGACGATCGAGATGCGGCGCGGGTCGAACTCGATCCTGCCCGTCGCTCGAACCGGGACGTTCAGCGACCGGCGCTCGACGGGTTCGGAACGAACTCCCGTCTTTTGCAGCTTTCCGGGGCTGATCCTGATGGTCGTGCCGTTCTGCGCCTCGTCCTCGTAAACCGGTATGTAATCCATTCCCATCTCGTCCTTCTTGGGAACGGGCGATGTGTCAGGCAGGCCCATTGGATGGCGATAGAAGCGCACGCGTCGCTCGCCGCCTCTCTCGGCGGCGCCTGCAGGAGGCTTGTCCTCGAAACTCACGTCCTCGCTCGCGCGCACCGGCAGATAATCTTTGCCCGCCGATGTCTTCTTGGGCGTCGAGGAATAGGCTGGGCGACCGTCGGGATGCCGATAGTAAATGATCGGGCCCGTCGTTGCAGGCGCCTTGCCCGAGATGTTAGGCCCGGCATCGCCCGGCGTTCCTGAAGGTGTGACCCATTTGAAACGTCCCTCGACCAACCAAGCGAGGCTGGCCGCGACGACGACAAAGCCCAAAAGAATAACAATGTGACGGCGAGTCATAGAGAGCCTCCCGCCAGACGTTCAAGCTCAGCGTATCTGGCTTGCTCTTCTACTTTGAGCTTAAGGATTTCGAGTTCGATCGCTCGCAGGCGTCGTTCGGCTTCCAGAGACGTCGCCAAGTCGGCGGCTCCGGCCGCAAAGCCGCTTCGCGCCGTCTCTACCGACAGGCGCGCCGGATTGAGCTGGCGTTCTTCGACAATGCGGATCGCCTTGCGCACCGCCTCCAGCCCGAACCACGCTTCGGCGACATCGCCGTCGAGCCGGATTCGGATGGCGTCGTAACGCATCTGCGCGGCGCCAAGTCGTGAACTAGCGGCGCGCTGTTCGGCGTCCTTCGCTTCATATTGCAGCGGCACCTTGAACCCGAGCGTGAACATGCCGCTATTGTCGCCGGTGGGACGCTGCACGAAGTTCGCGCCAACGGTGACGTTTGGGTAGTAATTCAGATCCGTGAGCTCTTTAGTTCCGGTCGCCGCGCGGACCTGCGCGCTGGTCGTGGCGAGGGCTGGATTGGCGGCTCTCGCGAGCTCCTGAACGCTGACGAGCATCGGCTTTGTCTTCAGCGGCCGAAACCCACTGGGGATAGCGAGCGGCTCTTGCGAGCCGCGACCGATCAAGGCGTTTAAGCGCGCGGACGCCGACTTTGCCTCGCCTTGACGGCGTACGACCTCTGTTTCAGCCGTCGCCGCCTCGATCTCAGCCTTGATCACTTCCTGCTGGTCGACGGAGCTTGCGCCATACCGCAAGCGCAACAAGCCGAGAATTTCATCGAGCCGGCGCTTCAATCCAAGCGAGAGGTTGATTGCGCGATACGCAGCGGTGTATTGCGCATAAGCGGTTTTGACGCGGGCGATCAAATCTGTGGCGACGGCGCGACTCTGATGCCTCGCAGCCTCGGCGTCGGCCTCTGCGACGCCGCGCTCCAGGTCGAGTTTGCCCCAAAGTTTGAATTCCTGTTCGAAACCGATCCAACGTTGGCCGACACCGCGTCCATTCACGTCCCACGCCTGCAGCGTTATCGTCGGATCGGCGAGCACGCCAGCCGCGCCCACCCTATGCGCTGCCGCATCGGCATCCAGCGCG
>JALHNR010000370.1 GCA_022843525.1 Methylocystis sp.
CAAGATCGATTACCCCGATCATATCCTGAACAAGCGGCTTTCGGTCGAGGACGCGCTGCGCTCGGTGGACGAATGTGGCGCGCCGGTGGTGGTGGTCGCCGGCGGCGAGCCGCTTCTGCACAAAGACCTCCCTCAGATCGTCGAAGGCATCGTCGCGCGGCGTAAATTCGCGATCGTCTGCACCAATGCTCTGCTGCTCGCCAAGAAGATCGACCTCTTCAAGCCGAGCCCCTATTTCACCTGGTCGATCCATCTCGATGGCGACAAGGAGATGCACGACCGCGCGGTCTGCCAGGACGGGGTCTATGAGCGCGCCGTCGAGGCGATCAAACTCGCCAAGTCCAAAGGCTTCCGCGTCACCACCAACAGCACCTTCTTTTCCGACGCCGATCCCGAGCGCGTCGCGAAATTCCTCGACGCGACGACGGCGCTCGGCGTCGACGGGATGACGCTTTCGCCCGGGTACGCCTATGAGCGGGCGCCGGATCAGACTCACTTCCTCAACCGCACCCGCACCAAGGAATTGTTCCGCGCCATTCTGCGTCGCGGCCGGGGCGGGAAGGCCTGGGACCTCACCCAGTCGACGCTGTTCATGAATTTCCTGGCCGGCAATGTGAGCTATCGCTGCACCCCCTGGGGGATGCCGCTGCGCACGGTGTTTGGCTGGCAGCGTCCCTGCTATCTGCTCGGCGAAGGCTATGTGCCGACGTTCAAGCAGCTGATGGAGGAGACCGATTGGGACGCCTACGGCGTCGGCAATTACGAGAAATGCGCCGACTGCATGGTGCACTCCGGCTTTGAGGCGACCGCCGTCGCCGATTCGGTTCGCCGGCCCTGGCGGGCGGCCACCGTCGCGCTCTTTGGCGTGCGCACCGAGGGGCCGATGGCGCCTGACGTCTCGCTCGAGAATCAGCGCCCGGCCGAATATGTCTATGACGAAAATATCGCCAAGCTCTCAGAGATCCGCGAGCACGAGGCGCAGCAACGGGCCGAGCAACGGCCCACAGCGGCCTAACGAGACGAAGGCGGCGCGGGAATCGAGGCCCGCCCGGATCATGCCGCCAAGTTGATGCGGCCCGCGGATCAGCTCGCGGGCGACGCCGAGGGCGTGAATGTCGCCCTCAGGCGTCAGCGCTTTGGCGACGAGCGGCGGCAGCGCGCGCGCCGCCGGATCGCTGATCGCGCGCAGCGCGACGAAAGGGATGTCGTGCCGCCGCGCGAATTCTTCGGCCAGATGCGATTCCATGTCGACCGCGACCGCTTGCGCGCCTTCGCGCAGCGCCGCCTTGGCGCCCGGGTTCATCGCTGGCTGGTCGACGCCGATGATGGCCCCCGGCGCAACCTTGCAGCCGGCGGCGGCCGCGCCTTTCATCAGCACTGACGAGAGCCGCGAATGCGTGTCGCGCCGCGCGTCGCCGCCGACAATGGCGTCGGCCACGACGACGTGGCCGGGCCGCAGCGCGTAATCCAGTCCGCCCGCGAGTCCAAAGCTGACGACGGCGGAAAAATCAGTTCCGCCAAGCGCATCGAGCGCTTGCCGCAGGCGCGCGACATTCGCGCCGCTGCACAGCGTCCTGACGCCTTCGCCGGCGGCGCAGGCGGCTTCGCGCTTCATGCCGACGATCACGAGAATCGGCGCGAGGGCGCTTAGCTCGGCGGTTTTCCTACGGCCAGTCGCGCGCGCCATTGCTCCTCCGGCCAGGGCCATATCAGCCTCATCGAAAAGATGCTTTTAGAGCCCGACCTGCACACGCTTGCTGTTGGCGCGCCTCAAATTGCGATAGCGCGCGAGCGCCCAGAGCGGGAAGAATTTTCCATAGCCATGATAGCGCAGATAGAAGACGCGCGGAAAACCCGTCGCGGTGAAACGCGCCTCATTCCATAGGCCGGCGTCGTTCTGCGTCGATTGCAGATAGGCGATTCCCTTTGCCACGGCCGGATGGTCGACGTCGCCCGCCGCCATCAGCCCGAGCAGCGCCCAGGCGGTTTGCGAGGCGGTCGAGGGGGATTTTTGATAGCCCGTGTAATCGAGCCTGTAGCTCGCGAGGTCTTCGCCCCAGCCGCCATCTTCGTTCTGGATCGCCACGAGCCAGGCGACGGCGCGCCGGTAAGCGTCATGGTCATGCGGCAGGCCGACGGCGTTGAGCGCGCATAGCGTCGACCAGGTGCCGTAGATGTAATTCGCGCCCCAGCGGCCGAACCAACTGCCGTCCTTTTCCTGTTCTTTGAGCAGGTAATCGACGCCGCGCTTGAGACACTCGCTCGAGTCGATCGTATCGCCGAGCTGCGCCAGCATCGACACGCAGCGCGCGGAGACGTCCGCCGTCGGCGGATCGAGCAGCGCGCCGTGATCGGCGAAGGGGATGTGATTCAGATAATGGCATGTGTTGTCGGCGTCGAAGGCGCCCCAGCCGCCGTTCTTCGACTGCATGCCGATGATCCATTCCTTGGCGCGGGCGATGCGTTCGTCGTAAGGGCGGGACGCGTCATTCGCCGTAAGGCGATCCATCGCCGTCACGACAACGGCCGTGTCGTCGACGTCCGGGTAATAGGCGTTAGCGTATTGAAACGCCCAGCCGCCGGGCCGAAGGTCGGGCCGTTGCGCCGCCCAGTCGCCCTTGACGTCGAGCACCTGCAAGGGCGCGAGCCATTCGCAGGCCTGACGCGCCTGTTCGCGCGCGTCTTCGTCGCCGGTCTCAAGCAGCGTGTGCGCCGTCAGACAGGTGTCCCACACCGGCGAAACGCAGGGCTGGCAATAGATTTCCGCATCCTGCACGACGAGCAGCCGTTCGATCGCCTCACGCGCTTGTTTCTTACGCGCGTCGCCGTCGGGGACGCCGAGCACGTCATACATCAGCAGGCTGTTGACCATGGACGGAAAGATGCCGCCCAGTCCGTCGACGCCATTGAGGCGCTCGGTCGTCCATGTCATGGCGAGTTCGATCGAGCGCTCGCGCGGGCCGCTGGGCATGTGCGGCTCAATCAAACGCAGAAGCTTGTCGATCTGCCCGAAAATATTCGCCCAGGGCCAGGTCTGGTGCTCGCCCTTGGGCCACACCTTCACCTCTTCCGGCGGCGTCGTGAAGAGTTCGGCGATGTGAATGTTCCTCGGGTTCTTGGCCCGGGGCTTTTTCGTCATCAGCACCAGCATCGGCACGAGAACGGTGCGGCCCCAATAGGAAATCTTGTCGAGGTGGAAGGGAAACCACTTCGGCAGCAGCATGATTTCGACCGGCATCACCGGCACGCCGCGCCATGGAATTTCACCGTAAAGCGCCAGCAGCGCGCGCGTAAAAACATTGCTCTTGGCCGCGCCGCCATAGGCGAGGATCGCCGCGCGCGCGCGCGCCATATGCGGCGCGTCGATGTCGTCGCCGATCATCTTGAGCGCGAAATACGCTTTCACGCTGGAGCTGATGTGGAAAGGCCCGTCTTGATAGAGCGGCCAGCCGCCGTGATCGCCCTGACAGCGGCGCAGATAAACGCCGATCTTGCGCTCGAGTTCGGCGTCGACCGGCTCGGCGCGGAAATGGCGCATCAGCACATATTCAGCCGAGAGGCTGGTGTCGGCTTCGAGTTCGAAGCAGAAATGTCCATCGCCTTTGCCGAGCGACAGAAGCGCGCGCTTGGCGTTCTGAATGCTCGTCTCCAGCGCCTCGGTGGGAACGGCGGCGAAATTAGCGTCAATACGCGCGGCGGCGTTCATTGCAATTCCTTTGTATTTGCGGTCACGCGATGCTGAGCGTCGCGGATTTGGTCGACTCATCATGCGGCTTCACGACGATCTCGACGTCCTGCCCCAGGGCGACGAGAAAACGCATGAGCCGTTCCAGCGAAAACTGCCGGAAATCGCCGTGCAGCAGCTTCGACACGTCCGGCTGTTTGACGCCGAAGAGTTTCGCTGCTTGCACCTGCTTCAACCCGCGTTCCTTGAGCAGCGCTTCGATCTTGCGAACGAGCTGCGCCTTGAGAAGGTGGTCGTCGGGAGCCGGCTTGGCGGCCGGAGAGTCTTCGGTCATTTCGGCTTGGGGGATGTATTTGACGCCTGTTTTGCGGCGATCTGCGTGAGCTATAGTGAAATGACTATATCGTCAAGTCGCGTCTGGCTCATCGATTGCTACAGGGGCGGGTGAGGGCGCCTGGCGCCGGTGCGGCGTGCGACTTTGTCCGAAAGGTGAGCCGATGGACGAACTCTATGTGATTTGTCGGACAGACGAGATCGAGGACTCCGAGGCGACGGGATTCGTCCTGATGCGCGC
>JALHNR010000371.1 GCA_022843525.1 Methylocystis sp.
GTGAAACAGGAGCGCCGGTGGTCATTCATGCGGAGCGGATCGAAAGCATTCTGCCAACTATGGGCGATCAGATTGAAGGCGTCAGCGCACGCGCCCTCGCGCCGCTCTCCCGTCTCGTGCGGCTTGCCGAGGCGCCGCTGCAAAAAGGCGCTGTTGGCGTGTTTTTAAAGGGGGAAGAGTGGCGAGACGAATTGACCGCGGTTGAGGCGCTCGGTAGCTTGAATTGCGAATCGGCGGACAGCCGCACCCGCAAGGGCGCGCGAGTCGTCGTCGTCAAGCACAAGGTTTCCCCATCGTGACCGCTTCCTCTTCGCCGCGCATTTTTGTGCTGGCCAATCAAAAGGGCGGCGTGGGCAAGACGACCACCGCCATCAATCTCGGCACGGCGCTGGCGGCGGTCGGCGAGGAAGTTCTCGTCATCGACCTCGATCCGCAAGGCAATGCGTCGACGGGCCTTGGCGTCGACCGTCACCAACGAACGATTTCCACCTATGACGTGCTGCTCGGCGAATCGAGCCTCGCCGACGCGATCATCGCCACGGCCGTGCCGCGGCTCTCGATCGCGCCGTCGACTCTCGATTTGCTCGGGGTCGAGCTTGAAATCGCCAATGACAAGGATCGCGCCTACAGGTTGAAGCGCGCCTTCGCCGAGCTGGCGGCCGATCATGATGATGAGCGGCGCTACAGCTATATTCTGATCGATTGCCCGCCATCGCTAAACCTATTGACTATCAATGCGTTAGCGAGCAGCGACGCCGTCGTTGTGCCGCTGCAGTGCGAATTCTTCGCGCTGGAAGGCCTGTCTCAGCTCCTCTCGACTGTCGAACAGGTTCGGCAGACGCTCAACCAGAAGTTGTCGATCCACGGCGTCGTTCTGACGATGTATGACCCCCGCAACAACCTCGCCAATCAGGTCGTCGCCGATGTGCGTCGTTTCATGGGCGAGAAGGTCTATCAGACGATGATCCCGCGTAACGTCAGGGTCTCGGAGGCGCCTTCCCATGGCAAGCCGGTGCTGCTCTATGACCTCAAATGCGCGGGCAGCCAGGCCTATCTGAAGCTCGCCTCGGAAGTGATCCAGCGCGAGAAGCGGTTGCGCGCGGCGTAGGGTCAAGCAGCCCAAGATCAAGCAGCCCGAGCGCCCAGCAGTCTTAGAACCAAGCAGCCCTAGAACCAGAAGGAGCCTTCAAGATGGCGGATGACTCGCGGCGCCGGCTGGGCCGGGGATTGGCGGCGCTTCTCGGCGACGCCGCCGCGGACGCCGCTCCGGTAGAGCGGCCGCGCGGTCCGCGAACGGCGCCGATCGAGTTCTTGCGCCCTAATCCGCGCAATCCGCGTATCTCCTTTCGCGAGGAGGATCTGGCCGAACTGACCGCTTCGATCCGCGAGAAGGGCGTGATCCAGCCCATTATCGTGCGCGTCATCGTCGGCGTCGCCGACGCTTATGAAATCATCGCGGGCGAGCGGCGCTGGCGCGCGGCGCAGATGGCCGGTCTTTCCGACGTGCCGGTCGTCATCCATGAGGCAAACGACAAGGAAGCGCTCGAACTCGCGATCATCGAGAATGTGCAGCGCGCCGACCTCAACGCGATCGAGGAGGCGAAGGGCTATGAGCGGCTCGGCGCCGAGTTTGGATATGCCCATGGCGAGATCGCGAAAATCATCGGCAAGAGTCGGTCGCACATCGCCAATACGATTCGCCTGCTTAATTTGCCGGAGGACGCGAAACGGCTCGTGGGCGAGGGCGCGATTTCGGCCGGCCACGCACGCGCGCTTCTCGCCGTGGCGGACCCGAGCGCGGTGGCGCGCCGCATTGTCGAAAAGGGATTGACGGTTCGCGACGTCGAGCGACTGGCCAAGGACCACGCCCTGAATGTTCGCCCGTCGAAGAGCGCCGCCGCTCGCCCCGCCAAGGACGCCGACGCGCGCGCGATCGAGAAGACCTTGAGCGATGCGCTCGGCATGCGTGTTGAACTTCGTTCCGAGGGTGAAAAGGGCGAGCTTCGGATTCGCTACGAATCATTGGAGCAACTCGACTCGATTTGTCGGCTGCTGACCCAATAGCTTTCGTACGGATCACAACGTCGACGTCAGCTGGTCGGCGCGGTCAGAATAGATGGCGCCGTCTTGCGCCAATGGCGCTCCGCCACGCGCAGCGCGGCTTTCCTCGATCGCTGTCGGCGCGAGCTCAGCGATACCCCATGAACAAAAAAACCCCCGGCTCACGCCGGGGGCTTTTTGTATCTGAAACCGACCCGCAAGGGCCGGTTTCACGTGACTGCTAACCTTAGAACAGCGGTGACAGGAGGCTGCCGCCGAAGCGATAGGTGAGGCCCGCCGAGATAACCACCGGATTGATCGGCAGAGACACCTTGACCGGGATGTAGACCGCTCCCAGCGCCGGCGCTTGCGGCAGGAAAGAGACGACGGTGGAGTGAACCATCGGGTGCAGCCCGATATATTTGAAGTCGACGTTCACGCCCCAATGTTCGTTCAGCATGTAATCGAAGCCGATCTGTCCGACGGGGCCCCAGGACGGCGCGACCGTGGCGTATTGGAAGGTGCTGCGGACTCCCCCCAGACCCAGGGTGCTAAGCGGCGAGCCAGGGGCGAAAGGAATCGACCAGGTGTCGTTATTGACGCGGGTGTTCCAGAAAGTGGTGAAGTTCAAGCCGACGCCGATGTAGGGCTGGAAAGCGCCGAAATTGGTGACGTGATATTGCGCCATGATAGACGGCGGGAACAGCCAGGCGCGGGCGAAGTCGCTGGAGATTGTGCCGGTGCCCTGGATATGATGGTGCGCGACGCAGCAAATCGCTTCGATCGCCCAGTTCTTGTTGAGATAATAGGCCACGTCAAGCATCGGGATAATGGCCGACGAGGTATTGGTGCTCGCGCCGGCAATGACGCCATTAGCGCCGGTCAGGCCCGAAAGCCGACCAATGGAGCCCAAGCCGGGATATCCGGAGCCCGAGTCGTAGACCGTGCCATGGCCGTTGAGCGGAATGACGCCGGCAACCTTCAGGCGCACCTGAAAGGGCTGATAGCTATCCACCAAGACCGGAGGCGGTCCCTTGATCGAGGGTAGAGCGCCGCCCGCGCTGGATGTAGCTGACGCTATAGCCGCGAGGGGATCGAAGTGCCAGTTTATGCCCGCGCGAACCACTTGAAACCGCGTCGGCGAGCTATGCGTCGCTACAAACACAGGAGATGTGGGGCCGATCAGAGCCGGGACGCCGCCGTTGAGCGGCACGGAATTCGCGGTCGTTGAGCCGAGATCGACGTAGAGATATTCGGCCTTGAGCGACCATGAGGGGAACATGGAGGGCGACCATTCGACGCCGCCGCCTGCGGTCCAGCCGGTTTTGGTGTTGTCGTAATAGCCGTTGCCGATGCCGCTTATTCCCAGATTGATGAAATTATCGGCGAACCCCACATTGTTGACGACTTGGCCATAGGCGAAACCGCCCGTGCCATAGATCATCAGATTCGGTATCGAAATCGGGGTGAAGCCGACACGTCCGCGCACAGTGCCGAACCAGTCGACGTTCTTCGTCGAATTCATGCTCTGCAGGTGGCCTCCGGCGGCGTCGAACCGCCCAATGGCCGACCTGCTGTGGGAGACCGCATCGGTGGCCTGGATGTCAGCCTCGGCGCCGAGGACGAGCCAGGGGTTGACCTGATAGTTGTAGCCGAGCTGTGCGCCGCCGGCGATCCCGTGCAGATCTTGCCCGACGCTCCAGGTGGAGCCAAGCGGCGCCAGCGGAGCCGCCCCGATCACCGGAATGCCGGTGAGGTAGCCCAGGCCGCCGGTTTCCCGAGTGTTGTCGCCGAAGGCGTAGCCGATGTTGACGCCCCCGTAGAGACCCGTCCAGGTGAACGCCGGCGGCGGCGGCGGCGGCGGCGCCTTATAGCTGGGCAGGTCGGCGGCCTGGGCGGCGGCGCCCACGCTCCCGACCACAAGTGCGGCTAGCGCGCCGCGAACAATATTCTTCATCGGAACCCCCGGATTAAATTCTGCGGTAGACGGTCGACGACGAAGGCGCCGAAGTCCCGTTCACGTTGCTATAAATTTTTGGTAATGCAACTAACTCTGATGCAAAATTAGGCTGTGGGATGCTCATTCTTGGCCGCTGTGGCTATCGGGCAACAATCCCCTGAGATTCATGTGGGATAGCGATCATAGCTTTGCTGCAGGCGCTGCCGTGCACAGCGTCTTAGATGCGATTTTAGG
>JALHNR010000372.1 GCA_022843525.1 Methylocystis sp.
GGCAAAAGCACGACGTCGTCGAATCTCTCCGTCGCATTTTCAAAACTGGGCAAGCGCGTGCTGCAGATCGGCTGCGATCCCAAGCATGATTCGACGTTCACGCTGACCAAGCGCCTCGCGCCGACGGTGATTGACGCGCTCGAATCCGTGAAGTTCCACTCCGAGGAATTGCGCGTCGAGGACTTTGTCGTCGAGGGCTACAATGGCGTCATGTGCGTAGAGGCCGGCGGGCCGCCGGCCGGCACGGGCTGCGGCGGCTATGTCGTCGGCCAGACCGTGAAGCTCCTCAAGGAGCACCATCTCCTCGAAGATACCGACGTCGTGATCTTCGATGTGCTTGGCGACGTTGTCTGCGGCGGCTTCGCCTCGCCGTTGCAGCATGCCGGCCGGGCGCTGATCGTCACGGCCAATGACTTCGATTCGATCTTCGCGATGAACCGCATCGTCGCCGCCATCCGCGCGAAATCGAAAAACTACGAGGTGCGGCTTGGCGGCGTCATCGCCAATCGCAGCGTCGCGACCAATGAGATCGACCGCTACAATGCGGCAGTGGGCCTCAGGCGCGTCGCGCATTTTCCCGATCTCGACGTCATCCGCCGCAGCCGCCTGAAGAAATCGACGCTCTTTGAGATGGAGCCGTCGCCCGAGCTTGAGGCGGTGCAGAACGAATATCTGCGCCTCGCGGATGAGCTGTGGAACGGCTACGCGCCGCTCGACGCTGCGCCGATGAAGGATCGCGATCTCTTCGAATTTTTGGGGTTCGACTGATGACGACGCCAAGCTATGTCGCAAGACGCGGCGAACTCGAGGCCTATTTCGATCGGACCGCCGTCGAGGCGTGGAAGCGCCTGACCTCCGACGCGCCGGTCAATCGCATTCGCGCCACGGTGCGCGCCGGCCGTGAGGCCATGCGCAACAGGCTTTTGTCCTGGCTGCCGCAGGACCTGCGTGGCCAGCGTTTGCTCGACGCCGGTTGCGGCACGGGCGCGTTGGCGATTGAGGCGGCGCGTCGCGGCGCCGAGGTCGTTGCGGTCGATCTTTCGCCGACGCTGATCAGTCTGGCGCAGGAGCGCGCGCCGCGCGAATTCGGAGCGGGCCGCGTGACCTTCGCCGTCGGCGACATGCTGAATCCGGCCCTTGGGCGTTTCGATCATGTCGTCGCCATGGACAGTCTGATCCACTACGAGGGCGCCGATATCGCGCGAACGCTCGCCGCTTTGGCGCCGCGCGTCGGCGGCAAGCTGATCTTCACCATCGCGCCGCGCACGGCGGCTCTTGCGGCGATGCACGCCCTCGGACAGCTGTTCCCGCGCGGCAATCGGTCCCCGGCCATTGCGCCAATCGCGCTTTCTTCGCTCGAACGCCACATGGCGGCGCAGAACCCCTTGGGCGATTGGCGCGTCGCGCAAAGCGAGACGATCGTCAGCGGCTTCTATATTTCGCAGGCTGTGGAGGCGCGACGCTCATGAACCGCGCCAGCGCCGTTCTGGTCAAAGGCTTGATGCGCATTGGTCCGCAGATACTGCCCTTTGCGGACGCAGGCTCAGCCGAACTGCCGATGCCGCGTCTGCTGCGGCTCTCGCTTTTCCAAGTGACGGTGGGCATGGCGGCTGTGCTGCTCATCGGCACGCTCAACCGCGTGATGATCGTCGAACTCGGCGTGCCGTCCTGGCTTGTCGCGCTGATGCTGTCGCTGCCGCTGCTCTTTGCGCCATTGCGCGCGCTCATCGGCTTTCGCTCCGATACGCATCGCTCGGTGCTCGGCTGGCGGCGCGTGCCGTATATCTGGTTCGGCACCATGCTGCAATTTGGCGGCCTCGCGATCATGCCGTTCTCGCTGCTGATCCTCTCCGGCGACACGACAGGACCGATTATCATCGGACAAGCGGCGGCGGCCTTGGCGTTCTTGCTAGTCGGCGCAGGTTTGCACACGGTGCAAACGGTCGGTCTCGCGCTCGCCACCGATCTCGCGCCGGCGCATACGCGCCCGCGCGTCGTCGCGCTGCTGTGCGCCATGCTGCTCGTCGGCATGGGGGTAAGCGCGCTCGCCTTCGGCGCGCTGCTCGCGAATTTCAGCGCCATCCGCCTCATCCAGGTCGTGCAGGGCGCCGCCGTCGTGACGATGGTCTTGAATTGCGTGGCGCTGTGGAAGCAAGAAGCGCGCGGCGCTCTTCCGCCCGCGCAGAACGTCGACTTCTCGGAAGCCTGGAAGCGTTTCGCGAGCACCGGCCGGGCGCGCCGACGCTTATTCGCCACGGCGCTCGGCGCCGCCGGCTTCAGCATGCAGGACATCTTGCTCGAGCCCTATGGCGGACGCGTGCTGCACTTGCCTGTCAGCGCAACGACGGCGCTCACCGCGATGCTGGCGCTCGGCAGCGGCGTGGGACTCGCCATCGCGGCGCGCTGGCTGACGCGCGGCGCCGACCCTCATCGCGTCGCCGGTGTTGGCGCGGTTGTCGGCGTCATCGCCTTCTTCGCAGTGATCTTCGCGGCGCCGGCGGACTCCTCGACGCTGTTCAGCATCGGCGTCACGCTGATTGGACTTGGCGGCGGCCTTTTTGCGCATGGCACACTCACCGCTTCCATGGAGACGGCGCGGCCGGAAGATCGCGGTCTCGCGCTCGGCGCCTGGGGCGCCTACCAGGCGACCGCGGCCGGTCTCGCCATTGCGGCGAGCGGCGTGATCAATGACGCGGGCTCGATGCTCGCCGCCAGCGGTGCGCTGGGCGAGGCGCTTGTGAGTCCTGCCAGCGGCTACGCCATCGTCTACGCCATCGAAATCCTCCTGCTGCTCGCGACGGTCGTCGCGATCGGACCTTTGGTCCGCTTTACGAAACAGGACGGCGAAGCGCCGACGGATTTCGATCTCGTTCCCACGTCAAGTTTCAACTCCGGAGTGATGCAATGATACGCGGAGCCATCACCAGCAACATCGATGTCGCCCAGGTCGTCCTCTATGCATTCTTCATCTTTTTCGCCGGCCTGGTGTTTTATTTGCGCCGCGAGGATCGCCGCGAGGGCTATCCTCTGGAGTCCGAAGTTGGTCCGCAGAGGGATCGCGGCTTCTTGCTGATCCCAACGCCCAAGACCTTCCTGCGGGGGGACGGCGCGAAAATTCAAGCGCCGAATTTTGAACGCGATACGCGAGCGCCGAACGCCACAAAAGTAGCGGTCTGGCCTGGCGCGCCGCTGACCCCGAACGGCGATCCCATGCTCGCCGAGGTTGGACCCGGCGCCTTTGCGCTGCGCGCCGATGTGCCGGAGAAAATGCACGACGGCCGCGATCTGATCGCGCCATTGCGCGTCGCCACGAATTTTGCGGTGTCGAGCGAAGATCCCAATCCCATTGGCATGGAGGTCGTCGCCGCGGATCGACGCGTCGCCGGCGTCATCAAGGACGCCTGGGTTGATCGCGCGGAGGACTTTCTGCGCTTCTATGAAGTCACGCTGAGCGAGGGTCGAGGCGACGTCCTTCTGCCCGTGCCCTTCGCCAAGGTCGATGGCGCGAGGCGACAGATCCATGTCGAAGCGATCCTTGCCGATCAGTTCGCCAACGTTCCAAGGACACGCAATCCCGATCAGGTGACGCTGCTCGAGGAAGAAAAGATCGCCGCCTATTATGGCGCGGGCACGCTCTACGCGACGCCCGCAAGAGTGGAGCCGCTGCTGTGAAGGCCATCAATCTCGAGAAGCTCTTGCCGGAAGACGTTCCACAAGGAGAACGCATCCTGTGGCACGGCCGTCCTCAGTGGACGCGTCTCTTCCGCCGCGCCTACCGAGGCGACGTTGTCGCCGGCTACTTCGCGGCGCTGACCGCGTGGAACGTCTTCGATGCTGCGGTTGAATCTGGGGCGGAGTCCGCCGCGCTGGCGGGCGCTCGCACCCTGGCGATCGGTCTTGGCGCGCTGGCGCTGCTTGCCTTGCTCGCCTGGGCCTCGGCCCGCACGGCGCTCTTCATTATTACCTCGCGCCGCGTCGTGATGAAGATCGGGGTCGCCTTACAGGTCTTTTACAATCTGCCGTTTTCGCAGATTAGAGCCGCGGGCCTGCGCGTGGAAAGCGACGGTTCGGGCGATGTCCTGCTGACGCTCTCACCCGACAAGCGAATCGGCTACCTGCATCTATGGCCCTTCGCGCGACCGTTCCGCTTCGCGCATCCAGAGCCCGCGCTGCGCGGCCTCGCCGATGCAAGACATGTCGGCGACATCTT
>JALHNR010000373.1 GCA_022843525.1 Methylocystis sp.
GGGCGCTGATCGACGGCTTTCCCGAGGAGTTCGAGCGAAGGCCGGCGCCGAGCAAGAGTCGCCCCCCAGCACGCCACAAGCGCCGGCCCGCCCCCGCTCGCAAAAGCAAGCCTGCAGCGAAGAAAGGTTCAAGACACGAGCATTGATTTTTCAGGCGAACATTGATTTTTCAGGAGAGAGACGATGGCCGTCGTCCGAACCAATATTTCAACGAATGCAGGGGTTCGCGATCAATATATTGAGGGCGTCAAACTATTGAAAAAAGAGGCGTCCGGCCAAACGACCGATGAATTCGGCATTCCCGGCGCGGCGCGCTCAGTGAGCACCTACGATCTTTTCGTGGTCTGGCACGTCACCGCGATGATGATCGAGACGCCGCCAGGTAATCCCGCGCAGCGGAACGCGGCGCACCGCGGGCCAATTTTCGCGCCGTGGCATCGCGTGATGCTGATGGTCTTCGAGCAGAACCTCCAGCGGGTTCTGAACGACGCGAATTTTGGCCTCCCCTACTGGGATTGGGCGGAAGACGGCGATCTGCCGCCACAGCAGCAGAGCTCGGCCACCATCTGGGGCGCGGACTGCATGGGCGGCGAGGGAAATCCCGTCTCTAGCGGCCCTTTCGCGTTTCACGCAAACGATCCATCCACGTTCAGAGTGCGCATCTCCACGAATATCTCTGGAGAGTTGCGTTCGGTGAACCGCGGCCTCCGACGCGCCTTCGGCGTCAGCACGGATGCGCTTCCGAGAACGGCGCATGTGACGAATGCGCTGGCGCTGTCGCTCTATGATTCGCCCGACTGGGACGCTGACACGAACAGCTTCCGTAATCGCATCGAAGGCTGGATGAACGACGACGGCGTTTCCGCGACCTGGCTGCACAATCTCGTCCACGTCTGGATTGGCGGAGAGATGTTGCTTGGCTCCTCGCCCAACGATCCGGTTTTTTTTCTCAATCATTGCAACATTGATCGCCTCTGGGAGAGTTGGATGTCCCGAAATGGGCGCGTCTATGTTCCCGACATGACGGCTGGCGCGGATCTCAAAGGTCATCGCATAGACGATCCGATCAGCTCGCCGCTCGGCCGCAGCGCGACTCCGCGCGAGACGCTCGACGTCAGTGCGATCTACGAATACGACGCGCTCATTTGAGCGCCGAAGAACTTTGATTCTCTATCGAATTTCGGATCGGCGATGGCGCTCAAATCCACTCATATTGTTTTCGTGCATGATTTCTTCGGCTGGGGACCTCAAGAGTTCGGACTTCCCTATTGGGGCGACGCGCTCGATGAGGTCGGCGAACCCTTCGCGGTTCACGAAGCGAAGGTAGGTCCGGTCAGCTCGTTCCATGATCGCGCCTGCGAGCTTTTCGCTCAGATTGCCGGCGGACGCGTGGACTATGGCGCCCAGCATAGTGATGAGGCCCGCCACGCCCGCTATTCCCGGGAATACGCGGACCCTTTTGCGCCCGATTGGTCGGCGGAGAACCCGGTGATCCTCGTCGGCCATGGCGCAGGCGCCCAGACCGCCATGCAGTTGCAGGCGCTGCTCGCCAGCGATTTCTGGGGGCAAGGGACTAACGCCGGCTGGGTCGAAGGCGTCGTCAGCGTCGCCGGCGCCATCAACGGCTCGTTGCTTCCCTATGGCTTCGGCTGCGACCGTGAAGACGGACGGCTTAAGCGCAGGCCGAGCCGGTTCATAGCGGAATCATTCAATTTGCTCGGGATGGCCGCCGGCGTGCCGAGCGCCATGCGCAGGCCCTTCGATCTCCACCTCGACCAATGGACCGACGGCGAAGTTGACTCGAAAACGGCGATGGCGCGCCTGGACGCCGGAGCCTTCGTCGCCGGCGAGGACAATCTCGCCTTCGACATGACGCTGCAGGGCTGCCGCAAGGCCAACGCCCGGTTCAGATCGCATCCGGGCACCTATTATCTGTCGTTAGTGACCAATGCGACACATGTTCGGGCTTCCGGCTTTTTCAGCAGGACCTGGCGGCCTGACCCGACGATCCATCCCATTCTCTGGCAGCCGGCACTCTATCAGGCGCGTGAGGCCAACTTCGCCAAGGCGCCCATCGTCGGTTGGGGCGGCGGCGACCTTTCGCTGCGGCAGTGGCGGCCCAATGATGGCGCGGTGAGCGTCATCTCGCAAAGATATCCCTTCACGGCGCGGGAAGAGCCGCTGGGAGGCGAAGGCGTTTTTAAACGCCAAAGGCTCAAGCCGGGGCGCTGGTATTACGAATATCTGGATAAAGCCATCGGACAGCGATTCGACCATTTCGACGCGGTCGTCGGCGCGCGGCTCAAGCCGTGGGTTCCGGGGCTGCGCGACGCGCATCGGGAGATCTATCTGAGGCTCGGCGAGACCTTGCGCAGTCTCTAGCCCTTGTCTGAAGAGCGGCTAATGCAAGCCGCCAAAGCCTGCCGACCGAAGCGCGTCCATGACGCCGTTGAAGATCAACGAAACGCCCATCGCCGAGACGAAGAAGCCGACGATCCTGGTCGCCGCGTCAATCCCCAGCGGACCCAGCATCGTGGTCAACCGCGTCGCGAAGGCGAGGCAGGCGTAAGTGACGCCCACGGCGAGAAAGATCGCGCCGAGGATGACGCCGAACGCCAACGCCTCATGGGACGAATGCTCCACGGTGGCCATCATCCCGAGCACAGTGGCGATCGGGCCGGGGCCGATCATGAGCGGCATCGCAAGCGGCATGAAGGCGATATTGCCCGTCGATCGGGCGAACGCCGGCGTTCCGTCGCCATCCGACGAGGGCAAAAAAAGCTCAAAGCCGATCTTCATCAGCACGATCCCGCCGGCGATGCGCACCATGCTGAGCGAGACGCCGAAGATTTTTAAGATCACCGCGCCAAAGAATAAGAAGAAGAGGATCAGCAGCAGCGCATAGAGACAGGACATGAAGGCCACGCGACCGTGCTCCTGGCTGCTCTTATCGCGCAGGAGCAGAAGGAAGACCGGGAGCACCTCAAAAGGATTGATGACCGCAAGCAGCGTCGTGAACGTCGAGAAAAAGAGCGTCAACTCGGTTCTGAAAACTCCGGCGCCGATGTCCGAGACGAGACTGCTGTTCATTAGGCCTTCTCATTGGCGTTGCACGGCGCCAACATGCGTGGCGGGTGTGGCGGCGCGACCTTATTGCGGCGGGCGCCGCCGCTCAAGCGCCGCACTGGAGGTCGCACTGATTTTGTCAGCGTCGCTTGGATTTGTGTCTCACGATGGAATTGACCCATGACCGACGCGATTCAGCTCACCCATTCCTCTGGCGACGGCGCGGAGATCCGGACTTTCGGCGCGGAGCTTTCGAGCTGGCGCGCGCGGGGAGTCGACATGATCTGGGCGAAGAACCCTAAGGTCTGGGACCAGACAGCGCCTGTGCTGTTTCCTGTCGTCGGCTGGACGCGCGACGGCCGCGTGCGCGTCGACGGCGAGACCTACCCGCTTGGGCTCCATGGCTTGGCCTGGAAAAAGCGCTTCGACGTCGCCGAGCGGCGCGACGACTATTTGCGCCTCGCGCTCGTCGACGACGCCGAGACCCGCGCGCTCTATCCCTTCGCCTTCCGGTTCGAAGTGGAATTCCAGCTTCGCGCCGGCGCGCTCGAAAATAATCTCATCGTCACAAACGCCGACTCGCGGCCCCTGCCCTACGCTTGCGGTCTGCATCCCGCCTTTCGCTGGCCGCTCGCCGGCTCTTCCTCGCCGCATGCGATCATATTCGAGAGGGCCGAACGCGCCGAAGTTCCCATCATCGGACCGGGCGGGCTTTTCTCGAAGCCCATCCGCGAAACGCCGCTTGTTGGCCGGCGACTGCCGCTCGAACCGGAAATGTTCACGCGCGACGCGCTGTGCTTTCTCAATCTTGCGAGCCACAGCCTCGTTTTCGACAATGGCGAAGGCGCGCGTCTTTCGGTTGCGCTCGACGATTTCTCCCATGTCGGATTTTGGACGCTGCCGCCCGCTCCTTATCTGTGCATAGAGCCATGGACAGGGCATGGCGATCCGGAGGACTTTTACGGCGATCTCTACGAAAAGCCCTCGATGCGAATTCTGGCCCCGGGCGCGCAGGCGCGACATGGCGCGATTTTCGCCTTTGAGCGGGAGCCGCCGGTCGGCTAGGAACGAACCGCCACTCGCCAGGAATCATCAATGACCGTCGTCTCCAGCGTCATCGAAGCCATCG
>JALHNR010000374.1 GCA_022843525.1 Methylocystis sp.
TCGCCTGCATCGAGAAATTGAAGGTCATGAATTCGACGATCGGCCGCAGCCCGGCGAAGGCCGCGCCGACGCCAACGCCGGCGAAACCATATTCGGTGATGGGCGTATCGACGACGCGCCTGGCGCCGAATTCCTGCAGCAAGCCCTGCGTGACCTTGTAGGCGCCCTGATATTCGGCGACCTCTTCGCCGATCACGAAGACGCTCGGATCGCGCCGCATCTCTTCGGCCATGGCGTCGCGCAAGGCTTCGCGCATGGTCATCGACACCATCGTCGTGCCTTCGGGCACCTCCGGCGCGACGCGCGGGGATGGCTGCTCGGCGACGCTGGTCGCTTTTGGCGCGGGCGTCGCCGCCTCGACGGCGGCTTTGGTCGCGGCCTTGTTGGCTTCGCCGGGTTCGTCCTGCGGCGCGGTCTGGCCCGGGACCGGCGGCGCCGCCTCGGCCTGCTTTTGCGCCTTGTCCTCTTCGCCGACGCGGTTGATCGGCGCGTGGTCGGCGGTGTCGGCGACCTCTTCGCCTTCCTCGGCGATCACCGCGATGGGCGTGTTGACGGCGACATTCTCGGTGCCGCCCGGCACGAGGATGCGCGCCAGCACGCCTTCGTCAACGGCCTCGACCTCCATCGTCGCCTTGTCGGTCTCGATCTCGGCGATGACGTCGCCGGCTTTCACCGCGTCGCCTTCGTTCTTGAGCCATTTGGCGAGCTTGCCCTGCTCCATGGTCGGGGAGAGAGCGGGCATGAGGACATTAACGGTCATTCAATCAATCTCTCACGCCAGCACGTCGGTCCATAATTCGCTCGGGTCCGGCTCCTTGTCCGCAGTGGCGAAATCTGCGGCTTCGGCGACGATCTTGCGCGCATTGGCGTCGATCTTCTTGAGTTCGTCCTCGCTGACGCCGTCGGCGATCAACCGCGCGCGAACTTGCTCGATCGGATCATGCTCCTCGCGCATCTTCTGGACTTCTTCCTTGGAGCGGTATTTCGCGGGGTCGGACATCGAGTGGCCGCGATAGCGATAGGTCTGCGCCTCTATGAGATAGGGGCCGTTGCCGTTGCGGCACCATTCGATCGCTTCGTCCGCCGTGGCCTTGACGATTCGCACGTCCATGCCGTCGATCTGCTTGCCGGGGATCGCGAAAGCCGCGCCACGTTTCGAAAAGTCGATCTGCGCGGAGGCGCGGGAGATTTCCGTGCCCATCGCATAACGGTTGTTCTCGACGACGAAGATGACCGGCAGCTTCCACAGCGCCGCCATGTTGAAGGCCTCATAGACCTGGCCCTGGTTGGAGGCGCCTTCGCCGAAAAACGTCAAAGATACGCGGCCGTCATCACGATAAGCGTTGGCGAAGGCCACCCCCGCGCCGATCGGCGCCGGCGCGCCGACGATGCCGTGCCCGCCGTAGAAATTCGCTTCGCGCGAAAACATGTGCATCGAGCCGCCCTTGCCCTTGGAATAGCCGCCGCGCTTTCCGGCGAGTTCCGCCATGACGCGTCTGGGCTCCATCCCTGAGGCGAGCATATGTCCGTGGTCGCGGTAGCTCGTGGTGAACTGGTCGCCGTCGCGCGCCGCCATCTTGACGCCGACGACCACCGCTTCCTGGCCGATGTAGAGGTGGCAGAATCCGCCGATGACGCCCATGCCGTAAAGCTGTCCGGCCTTTTCCTCGAAGCGCCGGATGAGCAGCATGTCGCGAAAGGCGGTGAGCTCCTGCTCGCGGGTGAAGGGGAGAATCGTAGGCGCGCTTGCTGGAACGACGCCGCTTTCCTCGACCATATCACCGCTCCCGTCGCTAAGCTTCGCCGTGCAGAGTAATCCAAGACGCCGATGAAAACGAGCGTCTCGCCTGGCTTCAATTTGGGGAGCGCGCTAGCGCGCGTCGAGTTGCGACTGGAGTTCCTCGGCGAACGCGGCGATTCTTTTGGCGTTCACGCCAAAGTCGTGACGTCCGTAACGCGACGCTGAACGCAAATCGATGCGCGTCTGACCCGGCAGCGGCTTGAAGCGGACGGTGATGTCGTCGTCAAATCCCATGACAAGCGTTTTGTCGATGAAATCGATATGGCCGTCGCCGCTGCGTCCGCCCGGCGGCCGCTTGTCGACGAGCGTCCAGCCGCGGGCTTTGGCCGTTTTCAGCACCAGAGCATAGGCCTCGTCCGTGTCGAGATCGACGACGATCGGTTCAACGTCCGGATAGGCCGGCCGCTGCGCCTCCCGCGCGCGGGACGGGAGACCCGGAGGCTGGAAGCCGCTGCGAGCCTCGAAAGCGGCTTTGGAGAAGGAGAAATAGGGCGGATCGGCGACGTCCGTCGAAATGTCGGAAAGCACCGGCAGACGCACCGCCTCGAAAGCCAGATAGGCTGGGTAGCCCAGCGTCAACGCCGCAATGACGAACGCAGTCGCCGCTGCCCCCGCCCCGCGCCGTCCTGTCCGCCAAATCACGTTGCAGGCGGCGAAAAACAGAAGCAGTGAAACCAGCGCCAAGGCCATGGCGCCGCCCAGCGACGCGAGCGCGGACGCCGGGTCAAGGGCGCCAAGGCGCCCCAGCAGAATCGCCAAAATCGCCACAGTCGCGGCGAAAATTGCGAACCGTCGGCTCCACAGCGCGACTTTCGACCAGGGCTCGGGCGGAAGATGACGTCGCATCGGTTCAAAGACTCGCGTGACCGCCGCCATGGGGCCAAGGGGCCAAGGGGCCAAGGGGCGGCTCGGGCGCATTTTTCGCAATTTTGCGGCGAATGCAACGGCTGACGCGCATTTGAAAAAAAGTTGGGCAGGCGCCGCGTCAGCGCCGGTTCCTTAGCGGCTCGTTAACTTGCCGAGGACAATCCTAGGAAAGCGTCCCTTGAGTTCCCCTCCTGTCGTCGAGCGCGCCCATGTCCGACAAGTATTCCGTCGAGTTCAACGAACCCCAATCCAGCGGCCATCCCCATGACCTTCTCGCGCGGCTTTACCGCGAGATCGGCATTTCCGCCGTCGCCGCGGCGCTGGAGGTGGAGCAGTTCGCTCAGCAGCCGACGGCCACGGTCGAGCGCTTTGACGAGCGCCGCCTGCCCGCGGTGCTTCTGGGCGACGAACTCGCCGCCTAGCTGGCGCAAAGCAGGGCGGCTCTTGATACGCCTTTTACGGCTGCCGGCCTGCTTCCTTGTGACCCCGGACCCCTATATGCTTCGGGCAGGAGGACAACGCCATGCGCAAGGCTGTCGCCCTATTCCTGCTCATCGTCCTCGCCACGGTTGGTCTGACAACCGCCGCCGCTGCCGACGTGCGCGTGCGCGGCGCGCACGCCCGGGTTAACCGCGTGGCGCCGCCGCCATATACTGACGACGGCTACTTCTCGGACTATGTGACCGGACCCACGGGAGCGCAAACGCCCGTCATGCAAGTGCCGGGCTCAACGAGCGTCATCACGCGAAAAATGATGGACGACTTCCAGTCGCGCAATCTCTGCGACGCGCTGCGGCTCGCGCCGGGGGTCAGCGGCGGAGGCTGCTGAGGGCGGCAATCGTCCGCTGGGGGCCGTGAGCGACCGCGTCAGTCGAAGAGTTCAGGACGGCGAAGACGCAGCGCCTGAACAAGCGCGAGCGTTTTCATGTCGACGACGCCGTCCGCCGCCATCAGCTCGGCGAGTTCCTTGAGGCTCAGTTCGACGACGCGAACCTCTTCTTCTTCATGCGCGACGCCGCCGCCGTCGCCGACGCGATCCTCGGCGCGGTATTCGGCGAGATAAAGCGTCATGCGCTCGGTCGAGACGCCCGGCATCGACCAGGCGGTCGCGACATGTTCGAGAGCGCCGAGCCGCAAGCCGCCTTCTTCGAGCGCCTCGCGTTTAGCCGTGGCCGCCGCATCATCCTCGCCCTCGACGAGACCGGCGATCGCTTCGAGCGAATGCGTCGCGCCGACGGCGATCAGCTCCGGGGCGCGTAGCTGCTCGACGAGCAGCGCCGTCTTGCGCGCGGGATCGTATGGCAGCACGGCGGCCGCGCAGCCATGGTCCTCGACGTCGCGCAGGAAGGTTTTTCCGTCCGGCATGCGGATGGTCGCGATCGACATCGTCGCCCAGCGTTCATGCGTGCGTTCGAGTTTGATGACGGAAGGCTTCATGGCGGAGCTCAATCTCTTGCCGCATCTGAAATCGGATAACCCCAAAAAATAAAGGGGCAAGAGCGCGGCT
>JALHNR010000375.1 GCA_022843525.1 Methylocystis sp.
CCGGGACAGATCGCGGTCATCAAAGAGGCCTTCCCGCGGGGCGAGAATCGACAAAGATCGCAATCCTCGGCATAGACAAGACGATGAAAAAAGTCCGATTGGACGCGCTAGGCCGGGCCGCCGCGGCGGCGCTCGCCGGCGCAGCGCTTCTCCCCGCGCCGACTCAAGCGCAGCAACAGCCGCCGCGCCGTCCCCATCCGCCGCATAGCGCGGGCGAAGCGGCCGGACCAACCGCGGCGCCGACTGAAAGACACGCCACGCTGCGGCTGAGCGCGACGCTTGCAGCCAATGACCAGCAGCCGGTCCACTCGGGTCTCGTCTGGCGCGTCTTTGAGGAGAGCGCCCAGCCGGACGGATCGCACAAGCTTGTGGCGCAATCCGAGGAGGCGATCCCGACGCTGCCGCTGCCGGACGGCTCCTATATCGTCCACGCCGCCTATGGGCTTGCCGGCGTCACGCGCCGCGTCGCCATGGAGGGCGGCAATGTTTCCGAGCGGGTCGTTCTGAACGCCGGCGGGCTGAAGCTCATTGACAAGCTGGGCGACGCAGAAATTCCCGCGCAGCGGCTTTCAATTTCGATCTATGTGCCGGAGCGCGGCAATTCCGAAGCGAAGCTCATTCTCGCCAACGCCAACTCTGACGACGTGATCTGCCTGCCCGAGGGCGCCTATCACGTCGTATCCACTTTGCTCGACACGGGGCAGGGCGCTCAGGGCGGGACGAACCAGACCAACTCGGTTGTTACGGCGGATCTGAAAATACCGGCCGGGAAGCTGATTGAAGCGACCCTGCGCCATCGCGCAGCGACCATGACCTTGAAGCTCGTCAAGCAGCCGGGCGGCGAGGCGCTCGCCAATACGAGTTTCTCTGTGCTCACGCCGGGCGGCGATGTCATCCGCGAAATGATCGGCGCTTTCCCCTCGTTGGTTTTGGCCGAAGGCGAATATGTCGCCATCGCGCGCCACGAAGGCAAAACCTATCAGGGCACTTTCCGCGTGCAGTCGACCAAGGACTCGGACGTCGAAATTCTCATGCGCGATCAGCCGCGCACTCACGCAAACGACGAACTTCCTCAATAAAAAAGCCGCCCGGCGAAACCGGGCGGCTTGCTTGGGTCGCGCTTGAAAACTGCGTTCTAGAGAAGCGTGAAGGGAACGATCACGTCCATATTGAACATGCCCTGGTTTGAGCTCAGGCCGTTGCGGCTGAAGAACGGCGTGGTGCCATTAACGGTCGTGTCCCAACGCAGCTCCGGCCGGATGATCAGGCCGGTGATGTAGGGCAGTTTGACCGGCAGTTCAGGCGTAATCGTCATACCGAGCGTGAAGGCGAGATAGCTCGTGCCGGAATAGACTGGCTTGTTGGCATAAAGTCCCGTCCCGAGGTTCTGGTTGATGCAGGACGGACACCAGAAGCCGTGCGCCAGATTAACCGCGTCGAAATAGCCCGGATAGGCGCTGACGAAGAAGTTGTTGTTGTCGCGATAGAATTCGGCGCGCCCGTTGAGCTTGAGGATATCGTTGATCTTATAGGAGAAATATTGCGCGATGCCAAAGGCGCGCGCGCCCATAGGATAGGCCGGCGCCGTGCCCCAGAACCCCGTGCCGGTAATGGCGTTGGCCGCGCCCCAGGCCTTCTGCGGCAGGCCGAAGGAGCTCGGATTCCAGCCGCTTTCCAGCATGAAGCTGATGTCGGTGATGAACGTCAGATCCTCGGTCGCCTTCCATGTCGTCGTGAGGTTGTTAAACGAACGGATCGCCGTGTTGACGTTGCACGCGCAGAGGCCAGGGGCGCCGAAACCGCCCTGGTTGAACGGCCAACCCGCGGTCAGGGCGTTTGGCCAACCGGTCGGGGTGAAGGGGAATCCGTTGGCGAAACCGACGGGCCAGCCGACGCCGAGCGGGTCGGTCTGCCTCTGGTTCTCGGGACCGGTATGGGTGATCGCCATAATGGTCAGATTGCCGTCGAGCAGGTTGAAGCCGAAACCGCCGTGGAAGGACGCAGCGGCGTTGTTGTCCCCAGGCCACCCGAGGCTCGTGTTCACGCCGCTGGTCACGCCCGTATAGACGTCGAGCCAGGGCTTGACGTGGGTGGTGACCATCGCGCCGGTGTGAATAAACGGACCGAAGTTGAAGATGTAGGAGTGGCTGTAGAACAGATTGTCTTTCGCCGGGATCACTTCCGCGCCGTTGTAGGTGACGAACATGCCGAGCTTGAGGTCGACGCCGCCTTCGCTGATCGGGCTAATCCAAGGAAAATGCGCCTGGACATTGGCCTCGATCGGTCCGATCTGCGTGCGCGAGGCGATCGCATAATCGAGAACGCCGAGGTAGTGGTTGTAGCGCATGTCCTCGCCGATCATGCCCTGAAACTTGAAGCCGAAGTCATAGCCTACGGCCTTCGGATCGAGCGGACGCTGCACGGTCAGGAGGGCGCCGTTGAACGTCGGCCAATTGGCGCGGTCCGTGTAGAGGTGGCCCCAGTTCAGCTTGTTGAACGGCTGATTGAAGTTGAGCGCGATGCCGCCTTCGACGTAGCCGTCGATGCTCAGCGTATCGAGCCAGGCCGGCGGCGGCGCCACGGCCGGACCCTTGACGATCCTACCTTTTCTGACGGGCGCGGCAGCAGACGGAGGCGCGGATTGATTCTCTTCGATGAGAGTCGGGTCGACCTCCATCAGCTTCGACTGAGCATAAGCAGCGCTTGTGACGCTGGTTGCTAGCGAGAGTGCAGCGACGGTCGAAAGATAGGGCCACTTCATTGCAGGGAACTCCGTCTGGGAGGCGAGATCTGATTGATATCACTCGCGAGCGAAGTTCCGTTCAAGCCCAACGTCCGCGCATCTGCTCAATCGTTAAGCAAAATACGCCCTGTCGAAAATTTGTTCTAATCAGTGTGGCGGCAATGTCACAATTTTTGATGGTTCCAAGGCCGCCGATGCTGATTTCACAGCGGCTCTCGTCGTTAAAAAGGTGACAAATGTTCATTTCTTGACGAATCACGATCGCTTCCGTCCAGACCGAGGCTTGCCTCTCTTCAAGCGCCGCCCTCTTTAGTAAGCGTGGCAATAGGCTGCGCGCAGGGCGCGACGGCGCGGAACAGGAGAGAGCGACATGACGGAAGAGGGGCGCAACCAACCCGAGGGCCCCGACTTCACGCAGGGAGTCGCTCCCGCCGAGGTTTCCGAAGGTCGCCCGTTGCTTGGTCATGTGGCGGGCGAGGACGCCGTCATGGCGCGACAGGGCGACGAGTTCTTCGTGATCGGCGCTCATTGCACGCATTATCATGGACCCTTGGCCGAGGGCCTCGTAGTCGGCGGCTCGATCCGGTGCCCCTGGCACCATGCCTGTTTCAGCTTGCGCAGCGGCCGCGCGTTGCGCGCGCCCGCCTTTGATCCGCTGCCGCGGTGGCGGGTCGAGCAGGCCGATGGAAAGGTGTTTGCGCGCGAAAGGCTGCCGGACCCCGCGCGGCCTGAGCGTAAAGGCGCCGCCGAGCCGCGCGGGGTCGTCATCGTCGGCGGCGGCGCGGCGGGCTTCGCCGCGGCGCAGATGCTCAGGGCGGAGGGTTATGACGGCGTTCTGGAACTGATCAGCGCCGATTCGGCCGAGCCCTACGATCGGCCCAATCTCTCGAAGGACTATTTGGCCGGAACTGCGCAGGCGGACTGGCTGCCATTGCGCGACCCGGCCTGGTATCGAGACAACGGAGTCCAACTGCGTCTGGGGCAGCGCGTCGAATCGCTCGATCCGGCGGGCAAGCGGCTGACGTTCGCTGACGGGGCGGCGCTGTCTTACGACGCGTTGCTTCTCTCGACGGGGGCTTTTCCCACGAAGCTGCCGACGCCAGGAGCCGAACGGAGCCATGTTCATTATCTGCGCTCGCTCGCCGACGCCGACCGTCTCATCGCGGCCTGCGCCGGCGCCCGCCGGGTGGCCGTGATCGGCGCGAGCTTCATCGGCTTGGAGGTGGCGGCGTCGCTGCGCGCCCGCGGTCTCGACGTGCGCGTCATTGCGCCCGAGGAGATCCCAATGGCGCGCATTCTCGGGCCCGAAATCGGCGCGCATGTGAGAAAGCTCCACGAGAGCCACGGCGTCATCTTCCATCTCGGGGACACGGCGACGGAAATCGGCGAACGCACGCTCAAATTGAAAAGCGGCGCAACCTTGGACG
>JALHNR010000376.1 GCA_022843525.1 Methylocystis sp.
GGTGACGCATAACGCCGGCACGACGGTGACGCTGTTGACGAGACGGCCGCGCGCCTCCGTTGCCGCAAATATATTCAATCGGTCAAAGATCGCGATTGCGCAAACGGACAGCGTCCGTGCGGGTCGCCATGCGCGCGACTACCATCAAGATATCTTTGAAGAAATAGCACAGCGCTCGCCCAGCGTCTGAGCCGCTTGATCGCCGCCGCATAGGAACCGCGCGCGCGCGACTGCCGCAGCCATGGCCAAGCGGCCTTGCCACCCGAGGAAAGTCGGGTCTATCCTCGAAATTGGGGCAATTTGCGCATTTTCAAACGGCGAAGACGAGCGCGCTTTTGGCGCAGGGGGCTGAAATGACGACTCCAATCGAGCGTATCATCATACGACATCTGTCGGGCTCCAAAACCAATCAGATTGAACAGCTGCCCGTCGGCGACTCGCGCGAATTCACCATCGGCCGCGATCCCACGTCGAAGATCGCGTTCGATCCTGTCGGCGACAGCGTCGTCAGCCGCAAACATGCGCTCATCCGCATCATGGGCGAAGGCGACAATATCTCCTTCAAGCTCTCGGACGCCGGCAGCAGCAATGGCACCTTTCTCAATGGCGAGCGGGTGAACGGCGAGGTCGAACTTCTTCCCGAAGACACGATCGAACTTGGCGCCAAGGGGCCGAAATTCGCCTTCGACGTGCAGCCGCGGCCCGCAAGTTTCGCCGCCAGAACTAAGGTGATCGGCGTCGGGGACACGGCGGCGACCCGCGTCATCAAGACCGCCGAAGTCGCGGCGTCAACCGCCGTGAACGCCGCCGCGACCGGCGCCAGCACGGCGGCAGGAGCGAACGCCGACGGCGGATCGCCGAAGAAGGTCGGAATCGGCCACGAAACTGTGCAGCGGCTCATCGGAGAAGAACGCGGCAAGGCCAATCGAAACATGACCGGCGCGATCGCCGCGGTGGTCGCCTTCTTTGTACTCGGCGGCGCGGCGCTCTACTGGATTCAGCATCGCGAACTCGAGCGAAAAGACGCGGAAGACAAGCTCGCTCAAACCGAGACGGATGAAAGGCTGTCGCGCATCCCCGGCGACGTCAACCTCAAGATCGGCATGAAGCCGCGCGAGATCTATGACAAATACGCGAAAGCGACTGTTCAAGTCGGCATGATGTGGCGGCTGTACGATAAGCAGACCGGAAGGCCCATCCAGCACAAGACGATCGACTACAAAGGCCGGCGCTATCCCGCCTATGTGCAGCTGCCGAACAATCTCGGCGTCGTGCGCTGGCTGACCCTTGAAGACGATCACATCACCAATCTCATGGTCGGCGGCGGCGGCACTGGCAGCGGCTTCGTCATCAGCGAGCAGGGCTACATTCTCACCAACAAGCATGTCGCCGCCGGCTGGCAGGTCGCCTATGGCGCCGAAGGCGGCAGGGAGGGCATCCTCTACGATTACGTCGTCGTCTCATCGGGAAGGAAGCGCAAAGCCAAAATCAAGGAGCCGAAGCTCATCGATCTCTATGATTCGGCTTACGCCGACGTCTTCCATTGGATTCCGGAATCCGGCGGCTACATTTTCAAGACGGACGATCCGACGACGGCGCTCGCCGGCAACACCCCGGATCCAAATTCCAACAACAAGGCGTCTTTCGTCGGCCGCAACGAAGTTCTCGAGGTCAAGTTTCACGGCAGCCGTTTGGGCGTGAACGCCAGTCTCGTGAGGACGTCGGCGGACGCCGACGCAGCGCTCGTCAAGATCGATTCGCCCCAGACTTTGACCAAGGTGGATATGGCGCCCAACGCCGCCGTCGAGATCGGCGAGAACATCACCGTGCTGGGTTATCCGGCCGTCTCGGTCGAAAATTTCGTGCTGCGGCAAACCGAAGAGCGCGGCCGCATTCGCAGCCAGCTGGAAAAAATCACCGAGGCGACCGTCACCGAAGGCATCGTGTCGAAGACCGCGAGCGGCGTGAAGTCGACGGAGGGCGGCACCTTCGCCAGCGATATGGGCGACGTTTACCAGCTCAGCGTCGTCGCCACCGGATCGGGCAACAGCGGCGGGCCGGTGTTCAATTCCTCCGGCAAGGTCATTGGTCTGTTCACCTACAGCCGCAATGTTGGCGACACCAAAGCGACCATGGCGGTTCCGATCAAATATGGCGCCGAACTCACCCAGGCGCAGCGCGAATAGCAAAGGGTCCGTCTTCCCATGACGGCAAACCGGCCAGAAGACCCGTTGCGCATCGCAGGCGCCATCCGCACGGATGTCGGATGCGTCAGGCAGCTCAACGAAGACTCCGTCGCCTTCATCGCAAGCGCCGGCCCCTCGCAGGCGCGCGACCACGGTGCGCTCGCGCTTGTCGCCGACGGCATGGGCGGCCACGCCGCCGGCGAAGTGGCGAGCGCGCTCGCGCTGGAAGTCGTGCGGCGCGTCTATTATTCGCTCGACAAAATCCCTTCTGAGGCGCTGCGGGCCGCTTTTGACGCCGCTAATCGAGCGATCTTCGACTACTCCGCCAAACATCCAGACTGCGCCGGCATGGGAACGACCTGCACGGCGGTCGGCGTCAGGGACGGTCTTCTGTGGCTCGCGCATGTCGGCGACAGCCGCGCCTATCTGATGCGCGACGGACGGCTTACCCAACTTTCCGACGATCAGACGCTGCACGCGCAATTGGTGCGCGACGGCGTGATGTCGCCGGAGGACGCAGGCAAGGGCGCCGGAAGCAATGTCATTTTGCAGGCGCTCGGCACGCGTCTCGACGTCGAGCCGACAATCTGGACGGAAGGCCTGCCGCTGCGACAGGGCGACATCGTGATCTTGTGCTCCGACGGCTTAACCAATCTCGTCTCCGACCCAAGGATCGCCGAAGTGGTCTCAAAAAACCCGCCGCCGGAGGCCTGTCGGCTATTGATCGACGCCGCGCGCCGCGGCGGCGGACATGACAATATTTCAGTGGGCGTCTTTGTGGCGGAAACCGACGCCGCCGGTCGGATGGTCGATCAAGCGGCGACAAAGCGGATAAACATCGCCGACCCGCCGACGGGCGCCCTGACGGCGAAGATCGACGCCATCGCAGAGGGTTGAGCCATGACCGACCCGCAGATGATCGGACACTATCGCATCGTCAAACTGCTCGGCGTCGGCGCGATGGGCAAGGTGCACGCCGCGCTCGACACTTTCCTCGAGCGCGAAGTCGCGATCAAATCCCTGCGCGCGGAACTCACGCAGGATCCCGACTTCGTCGGACGATTCCGCGCCGAAGCGACGAGTCTCGCCAAACTCAACCACCCCAACATCACGACGCTCTATTCGCCGGTGCTGCAGGGCAGCGACCTTTACATGGTCATGGAGCTCGTAAACGGCCGGCCGCTCGACGAGATCTTGAGGGAGCGCGGCAAGCCGCTTGGCGTCAAGGAAAGTCTCGCCGTCATCGCGCAGGCAGCGGACGGACTCGCCTATGCGCATCAGATGGGCGTCATTCATCGCGACATTAAGCCGTCGAACCTCATGGTCGCCGACGACGGCCGGATCAAAATCATGGATTTCGGCATCGCGCGGGTGCGCGGCAGCGTGCGTCTCACGCGCGCCGGCACGGCGGTCGGCACGCCGCTTTACATGTCGCCGGAGCAGTGCCGCGGCGGCGAAGGCGACGAGAGGAGCGATCTCTATTCGTTGGCCGTCGTGCTTTACGAAATGCTTGCGGGCGCGCCGCCCTTTTCCGGCGCGACCGAATATGATCTCACTCAGGCGCAGATCCACGCCGAGGCGCCGCCGCTCGTGCCGCGCATATCGGGCGTCACGCCGGAAATTGAATCGGCGATCATGACGGCGCTGGCGAAACGTCCGGAGCAACGCTTCCCGAATATGCGCGCCTTCAGCGACGCGCTTGGCGCCACGGCCCTGCGCATCGACGCCTCGAGCATTATTCGAAGCGCGGGACATCTCGTCCAGGATTCGACGGCCGAGCGCGACGTGCCGACGCCCGAGCACATGTCGACGAAGCTTGTCGCCCTTGCCAAAAGTCGCAGCGCGACGCTCGTGCGCCGCTTCAAGCGGCTGCATCCTGCGGCGCAAGGCGCTTCCCTCGGCATCGCGGCTGCGGCGCTCGCCACGTTGGTTTTTCTAGCGCTGATTGAGCCGTCGTCGCCAGTACGGGACGAACGCCAG
>JALHNR010000377.1 GCA_022843525.1 Methylocystis sp.
GGCATTTTTCTCGGAATCTGCGCTGGATTCCCGATCGCTCGTTTCACGAGCGTGGGGAATGACTGGCGCGCGGGTCCGCACGAGCGCTGCAACGTCCATTTCCAGCGCATCGCCTTCGACGATCGTCAGCCGGCCTGGATAATGCGCGGCGATCTCTTCGAGCGCCGGCAGACAGCGAGGATCGCGTTCGACGGCGATGACTCGCGCGCCTTGCTCGAGGAGCGCACGGGTCAGCCCGCCGGGACCGGGCCCGATCTCGACGATGATCGTGTCGTCGAAGGGTCCGGCGGCGCGGGCGATGCGCGCGGTGAGATTGAGATCGAACAGAAAATTCTGTCCGAGCGATTTTCTTGCGTCGAGTCCGTAACGGGCGACGACGTCTCGCAAAGGCGGCAGCGCGTCGACCACTTAACTGATGCGTCCTGCAAGTTTGATCGCCTCGATCAGGCTCGTCGGATCGGCGATTCCTTTGCCGGCGATGTCGAAGGCCGTTCCATGATCGGGCGACGTGCGCACGAAAGGAAGGCCTAGCGTGACATTCACGCCGCGCTCAAAGGCGAGCGTCTTAATCGGGATCAGCGCCTGATCATGCGTCGGACACAGCGCGACGTCATATTTCGCGCGGGCGGATTCGTGGAACATCGTGTCGGCGGGAAAGGGTCCAGACGCATTGACGCCGCGCGCGCGCAATTGTGCGATCGCCGGCGCGATGACATCAATCTCCTCGCGGCCGAGTGCGCCCTCTTCGCCTGCATGAGGATTAAGGCCGGCGAAGGCGAGGCGCGGCTTACTGATGTGAAAACGCGCGCGCAGATCATGGGCCACAATCTCTCCCGTCTCGACGATCAGTTCGCGCGTCAGGTTTCTCGAGGCGCTGGCCAGCGGAATGTGAATCGTGATCGGAACGACGGCGAGTTCCTCCGACCACAGCATCATCACTGCGCGATAGTCGCCGCCATAATGGCGATGCGCGAGCTCCGCCAAAAACTCGGTGTGCCCGGGATGTTTGAATCCGGCTTCATAGAGAACCGATTTCGCGATCGGATTGGTGACGACGGCGCGCGCTTCGCCCTTTGCGACGCACGTCACCGCCTGCTCGATGGAGACAATCGTTGATTGAGCGTCTTGAGGTTCGGGTCTGCCTGGCGCGCCGGCGACAACATGACGCCCGGTATCGACGACAGGCAGCGCGCGGGAGAAAACATCGCGGGCCTGCGCCGCCGTGGTGCTTTCAATCTGTATTTCGAGCGCGAGAGTGGCCGCGACTCGGGCGATAAAGGCGGGATGGCTGAGCAAGAAAAACGGTGGCAGGTCGCGTGAGTCGCGCAAGACATAGGCCATGAGCGCGAGCTCCGGCCCGATGCCTGAAGGGTCGCCTTGAGTCAGGGCAATGGGAGCAAGCGTCACGGCTCTTGGCCGCCCTCGTGGCAGTCGCGGGCGCCGGACCGGAAATTGCGCTGGCGCTGCTGGATCATGAGCGACTGTGCCGCAGACGCGGCATGAAATCAAACCGCCCGTTTGTAGCAATGCATAGACTTAACCTATGGTTTGTGCGGAGTACGCTGTCGCCCGTATTGCGCCGCGAAATGTTTTATTTTTTTAATGTGCCGAACCGGGGCGCTTCCGGCGCCATCGCACAGCGAAAAAAGAAGCTCCGGCGGTCCTTCGGAGCCGCGCCGGAGCTTTTTCTTGACAGTGCGGCTACTGAGCGCCTTCGAGAATGATCCTGCCGCTCGGATCGTGTGGTCCGTCCTCAGTCAGCTGACGCGGATAATGACGCATGACGTCGCGCGGCGTCGCGCTCAAGGCCTCATCGCGCCCGTGTTGGCGTACCGCGTCGCCCCAAACCTCGCGGAAATTATAGTGCCGCTCATATGCGAAGGCCGAGCCAGCCGAAAGAGCGACGCCGAGCGCCGCAGCGGCAAAGACGAGTCTTAAGGACATCGTATCCTCCATCTCGAACTGCGCTTGCGGGCGGGATGCCCGGGCGCCCCTGTGGAGAAGAGGATCCTTCATCTGTTTGTCATAATAAAGTGTAAGCTACTTCACCCTTCTGACGCCTGTGTGCGATGCAGCAATCATGCAGCCTCGCCGATCTATCGGTAAAACAAATGCGCGCCGCTCAGGGAGCGACGCGCACAAAAATGCTAGACGGCGATGAGGCTTAGGCCTTGCCCGCGGGGGCATGAGGGACGCCTTCTTTGTCGAGCAAAGCGACGAGTTCGCCGCTCTGGAACATTTCCTTGGCGATGTCGCACCCGCCGATGAATTCATTCTTCACGTAGAGCTGCGGGATCGTCGGCCAATTGGAATAGGCTTTGATGCCGTCGCGTATCGCGCCGTCGGCGAGCACGTTGATCGCCTTGTAAGGCACGCCGAGGTGATTGAGGATCTGCACCACTTGCATGGAGAAGCCACATTGCGGCGCCTGCGGCGTTCCCTTCATGAAGAGCACGACGTCGGAGGATTCAATTTCGCTTTTGATGCGGGAGTTGGCGTCTTCGGACATTGTCATTTGCCTTTCTTGCGGCGTTCAAGGCGCCGGTTGAGGAGAGAGATTAGGGCGCGCGCGTCGTCAGCTGCAGCGCATGCAATTCGCCGCCGAGCCGGTCGCCGAACGCGGCGTTGACCATCTGGTGCTGCTTGACGCGTGTCAGCCCGCGGAAGCTTTCGGAGACGACCGTCGCCGCCCAATGATCGTCATCGTTGACGAGCGCGGTCAGCTCCACCTGCGCGTCGGGTATGGCGGACTTGATGAGACGCTCGATTTCAGCGGAGGGCATGGGCATTTTATGACACCTGTGTCGAGAAAGCGCACGAAAGCGCGTTGTCATCTCCGGCCATGAAGGCCGGCAGTGGGGCTTCATGCGCCTTGCGCAGCTCGGTCAGCAATATCGGCGCCTCGCCGGGCAGGATCAAGGCGTCGCCGCCGACGCGGCCGATCGTCAGAATGGGCACGCCCGCCGCCGCGCCCGCTCGGACGACCTCGGCGGCGTCCTCGCCCTGCTGGACGGTGACGAGATAGCGCGCCTGGTCTTCTCCAAACAGCGTTCCGTGTCCAGAGCCCGATGGGAGCGCCGCGATTTCGGCGCCCATGTCGCCCGCGAGCGCCATTTCCGCCAGCGCGACGGCGAGGCCGCCATCCGACAGATCATGCGCCGCGCTGACGCGCCCGGAAAGTATCAGTCCCCGAACGAAGTCGCCGTTGCGGCGCTCGGCGGCGAGATCGACCGGCGGCGGGGCGCCATCCGTGCGTCCGCAAAGCTCATGCGCATAGGCTGACTGGCCGAGCCAGCCCTTGGTCTCGCCGATGAGCAGGATCGCGTCGCCGTCTCTGGCGAAGCCGGTTTGCGCCGCCTTGGCGACGTCGGCGATGAGTCCGACCCCGCCGATCGCCGGAGTGGGCAGAATGCCGGCGCCCTGCGTCTCGTTGTAGAGCGAGACATTCCCGGAGACGATGGGGAAATCCAACGCCCGGGCGGCTTCGCCGATCCCCTCCAGACACCCAACGAACTGGCCCATAGATTCGGGCCGCTCCGGATTGGCGAAATTCAGATTGTCGGTGAGCGCCAGCGGCGTCGCGCCGCGCACGGTGATGTTGCGCCAGCTTTCGGCGACCGCCTGCTTGCCGCCCTCGTATGGATCTGCGGCGCAATAGCGGGCGGTGACGTCGGTGGTCAGCGCCAGGCCTTTCGGTCCCTCCTCCACCCTGACCACGGCGGCGTCGCCGCCGGGCGGCCGCACGCTATTGCCGAGAATGAGGTGATCATACTGTTCCCAGACCCAGCGCTTCGAGCAGAGATTCGGCGTCGCCAGCAATTTCAGCAGCGCATCGCGGTTCGTCAGGGGCGATTTGAGCGACGCCGAATCGAGCGCCGGCTGTTTCGGCGTCTGCGTCCAGGGACGGTCATAGAGCGGCGCCTCGTCGCCCAATTCCTTGATCGGAAGATTGGCCTTCACCTCGCCCCTGTGCTTGACGACAAAGCGCAGCGTGTCCGTCGTCCTGCCAACGATGGCGAAGTCGAGCCCCCATTTTTTGAAGATCGCCTCGGCCTGCTCTTCAAGTTCGGGCTTGAGAACCATGAGCATGCGCTCCTGGCTTTCCGAAAGCATCATCTCATAGGCGGTCATGCCCTGTTCGCGG
>JALHNR010000378.1 GCA_022843525.1 Methylocystis sp.
GCCAGTAGCGAAGAGAGCGACGACGATAGCGCCATTCGAGCCTAACCCCGCAGGGCTCTTTTTCTCGTCTTCAGACATAACGCTACTCCGAAATTAATTTTGCGCCGTGCGGCGCCAATATTAAAAAAAGTCTCGCGTGGCCCGGCGCATCGGCCGGGAATCGGAACGCAAAGCGTCCGCAAGCAAAAAAAATTCTTTCAAGCGCCTAATGGGCGCCGGGGCAACCGGTAACGCTCTAAAAATCGTGAGCCGATTTCGATCTTCTACTTGGCCGATGCGAGACTGGCTTAGCCTTTGCTGAGCGCAGCTTCAGTAATCAATCTAAACATTATGCAACAAGAAAACGCGATGGCAAGCGTTTGGCGACGCGCCGGCGCGCCAAGCCAATTGACAGGATATCGCCCCCCGTGTACCCCACGCGCCGGAACGGGGCTGTAGCTCAGATGGGAGAGCGCTGCAATCGCACTGCAGAGGTCCGGGGTTCGATTCCCCGCAGCTCCACCATATGACGACATAAGCTCCTGAATTTATGTTACCTTTTGAAGCGGCCGCTTCTTTACGCGCATATCTGCGTACAACAAATCCCCTCACCGTTGCGTCGGCGCGCTGAGAGGGTGTTTGGCGAGGGCGCAGAAGCACGCTGCCGCTCGGCGCGATGAAGGGTTCAGAGCCGGCTCTTCAAATTTTCGGACTGCGGTCATGCGGAGCGCGGAGCCGCTCTGGTGAAAGGCCAATTAAGGAACTGCCGGCGACGTTCAACTCCATGCCGAGACCGGTCGCTGAGAAGCCGATGCTTCGATCGGCATCAGTGCGCGCCGCGCGTCATCAGCTGGGCTTCTATGAATGGACGCGAGTCCGCCGACTTTTCTTAGCGCCTGACGCCGGCTGCTCGCCTTCGCTAGACTCTGGGAAAGCGTACCTATCCCAGAGACAAAGGAGATGATCGACTCGACGACGATCATTGTCAGGCCCGCTAACGATTGGATGAGCCGCTTTCATGATCGGATGCCGGTAATTCTCGGCTGGCGCGAGGTCGGGGCGTGGCTGGTCGGCGGCGATCCTGCCGCGCTGTTGCACGCGCCTACCGAGGACGCGTTGCAAGAATGGATCGTCTCGCCCGCGCGTGAACCGCTCGGGCATCGGCGATGACGATCCGGCACTGATCGGGCTTCAAGACTGGGCACTTCGAAGACCGCTTAGCGCCAGGAGCAGACTTTCCGCGACCGCGCCAAAGGCTTACTCGCGACATAAATTTTGAGCAATCGCCAAAAAGCACACGTCGGACATAACAATACGCCGAAAGAACGAACGCTCTGGTCACTGGCGCGATCGAATTCAACGCAAAAGATTTGGAGAGCGTCGGCGATGGCGAAACGGCGGCCCGCTCGAACATAAAAGTCGCGAGGGTATTTTTTGGCGCTGCAACTGCAAAGCCTGCTCGTGATCCTCGTAGCGATCCCGTTCGTATAACTCACCGGGGCAGTCAGGAGACTCAATGTTCCGCTTCATCCTTGCATATGCTGGCGCGGCTGCCGGCATGCTGGCGCTCGATGTTGTGTGGTTAACATCGATGGCGGAAAATTTTTACCGGCCGCAACTCGGTCAGCTGCTCGCGGATGAGTTCCGGGCGGCGCCGGCGATCGCCTTCTACGCGCTTTACCTGTTCGGGGTCGTCTATTTTGCGTGCGCGCCCGCGCTACAGAATGGCGACTGGAGGAAGGCGGCGCTAAATGGGGCAGTCCTCGGTCTTGTCGCCTACGGCACGTACGACCTGACCAATCAGGCGACGCTCAATCACTGGCCCGTGCTCGTAACAATCGTTGATTTGTGCTGGGGTGTTTTCCTCACCGCGATTGCGGCATTCGCAGGCTATGCCGCCGCAAGGCGCTTCACGGGATGAGGAGACCTTGTTCGCGCCGTATGGACATAAACATCCATGCTGCTATCACGCTCAAAGTAGAGGCGGAATAGAAGTTGAGGGAGCTTAGGGCTTCTTGCTGCGCCGCATCCATCGGATATAGGGGCCGCCCGTAACCGCCATGCAGCAGCATGAATAGGCAGAGTAGTGCTCCGACATAGGCGCCCAGCGCACGCATATCCGTCCTGCGACACGACAGAACGGCGATGATCAGACATGGCGCGAGAAACCACTCGACGCCGGACCCCTCGCCAAAAATGAAGGCGCAAAAAAACGTGTTGATCGCGCCGACGGCGGGGAACCACAAGCGTCCAACGTCCGGGAACCGCCTCGCCATCCATGGCGAAGCGAGAAAAAACGGGGTGGAAAGCAGCGTCAGAGCGAGAAGCGCGTGCGCTTCTCCGGTCACCCAACGCACGTAGAGCGGATAGAATGGCTGGTTCGACGCAAGGATCAGCGCGAGCCTGTTGGACGTCGCCGTCAGCGGATCTGCAGAGGCGGCGTAGTCTTTCACATGCCGCCTAAGCGCGTGCAGATTATCCAAGGGATGGACGCAGGCGATAGTGGCTGACGCCCCATTCCTCACCATTGCGATCGCCGAAAAGGCCTTCTGTTGCGAGGAAAAACAGTCGCCAGCGGCGGCGCCAGAGCGTGGCGTCGCTTCCGTAGGTTTCGCTCAGGACCGCGTTGATCTCGTCCCGACGGGCGTCGAAATTGCGAAGCCAGTCGATCGCCGTGCGCTGGTAATGAAGGCCGCTCCACAGCCATTCTGCCTCGACTTCGAAGAGATCCCCGAAGCTGTGAATGAGCTGACGGCTTGGCATGATGCCGCCCGTAAAGAAGTGCTGCGCGATCCAGTCGGCTTTCTCGGTGTGATCGAAGCGATAGGGTTGGTTGCGGTGCGTGAAGATATGGATGAAAAGCGATCCTTCCGGCGAAAGCAAGCCGCGCAACCGCGAGAGCAGCGGGCGCCAGTTCGACATATGCTCGAACATCTCGATCGACACGATCCGGTCGAAGCGCTGGTCCATGGCGAAATCGTTCATATCCGCCGTGATCACGCGCAAATTCGTTAGACCCAACTCCGCAATTCGCCCCTCGATATAGGCGCGCTGGCTCGCGGAGTTGGACACCGCGGTGATATGGGCGTTCGGGTAGCTCTGCGCCATGAAGAGCGAAAGCGATCCCCATCCGCAGCCGAGTTCTAGAATCCTCTGACCATCGGCCAGCCCGGCGTCCCGCGCGGTTTCTTCGAGCGCGCGATCCTCCGCCTGGGCGAGCGTGGTTTCGGCCGAGTCGTAATAGCAGCACGAATATTTGCGGCGCGGCCCGAGCGTCAGTTCGAAAAATCGCGCGGGCACTTCATAATGCTGCGCGTTGGCTTCCCGCGTGTGGATCGCGATGGGGTAGTTTGCCATGTCGCGCGCAAATGCTTCCACGGCCGCTGGCGGGGCCAGGCTGAGGCGGTCCCGCGTGCGGCCGACGAGATAACCGACGCCCATGCGCAAAACCGAGTCAGGCAGGGGCGCGCGTTCGACGACGCTGACGGCCGAAGCGATAAGGGACATTCGACGATCCTCCAACCAGATTCACAAGCGCTTTTGCGGGCCGGGAAAAAAGACGTTCACACGCGCCTGGTAGGCGCGGAACGCGTCTCCGCGCGACGCCAGCATATGCTTTTCAAGCGGCGGAACGCCGGAGACATGGGCGAGCAGCCAGTACATGAAGGCCGGCGCCAGCATTGCGAGCCAGCCCTGCGGCCAGGCGCCGCTAAAGTCGATCGCGACGACCGCGAAGCCGGCCCAGTTCAGCCACTGGAAAAAGTAGTTGGGATGCCGCGACCAAGCCCACGGCCCCTCCATGCAGACGCTTCTGCCAGGACCGCGCGTCGCGCGAAAGCGCGCAAGCGTCGCGTCGGACCAGGCCTCGCCCGCGATCGCGGAGACCAGAATGACCGCTCCGGCAATGTCGGTTGGGGCCGGAAAGGCGGCGGGATTGCGGGCGGCAAGAAACACAGCGAGCGACAGCAGGAACGCACAGCCCGCCTGAATCTGCAGGAACCAGAACAGGCGCCACGGAAAATCGGCGCCCCACTCCACGGCCAGCTCGAAATAGCGCGGATCTTCGCCAGCGTTGATGCTGCGCGCGATGATATGCAGTCCAAGACGCGCCGCGCCGGCAACCGCGAAAGCGAGATCGGAAGAGCACACG
>JALHNR010000379.1 GCA_022843525.1 Methylocystis sp.
TCCCCAAGGCTGAGCAAATTCGAGCGGGGGGAATGACGGTCGCTCCCGCCATGGGAACCGCCATCGCCATCAATTTCGAACCTACTGGCGACGGCAAAGCCGCCATCAGCGGGGATTTCGTTGCGACGGCCAAAGAGGTGGAGCCGCTGCTGAAGACCCTTCAGGCGTACAGGATCGAGGTCATGGCGCTCCACAACCACATGCTCGATGACGAGCCGCGGCTCTTTTTCGTGCACTTCTGGGCGAATGACGACGCTGTGAAACTGGCGCGTGGATTGCGCGCAGCTCTCGATACAGTCCATGTGGCCGCCAGGAGCTGACAGCCTCATTTCGTCGCCTCAATGAACCGGAACGGCCATCACACGCTGCGCCGGTCACATAAGACCGAACGTCCGCTTGTGTGAAGGGTTTCGGATGCCGGCCAACACCAGACCTCTGCTTTTAGGCTCCGAAGCCGCGCTAGCAATTCTCAGGTCACAAGACTCCAGAACGAACTCTTCTTGCCGTGCTTGCCACGAAGTCTCGCGGCGAAATTTTCATGTGATTCCCGTTTTCCGAAATCCGCAATCGAAGAGGCGAGACTGGCGCATTCCTGCAAATGGCGCGCGGCGTGTTTGTATCGGCTGGATCGGGCGTGATCGAGAGAAAACTCGATCATCGCGCGCAAGGCGAGCGTCGCCGCCAAAGGATGCTTGCTGGCTAACGCGTCGGCGACGGGCGACAGCACTTCGTAATGATCGCCGTTTAATTCCTCCGCGCGCGCCAGTACGAGTTTCGCCGCGCGATCCAACGCAGGCCATGACGCCAGGAACACTAGAGCCGCCGGGAAATTTGCAAAATTCTCCGCGTAATTGAGCGCGCCGTTTTCGGCCTCGATGTCGTCGAAGTCGGGAAGCCGTTTCAGATAATCGCGCAAATGTCGCGCCGAGAGAAATCGCTCAAAGCACGACCAGCGCGCCGCCTGTGTGTCGCCGCTGCGTTCGAGCCCTTGAAGTGCGGCGACGCGCGCATCCTCCCACTCCAATTCTGGCCAGTCGGAACGCTTGTGTTCCGCCGCTTCGATCGTTTGCAACGCCTCGGCCGCTCGGCTAGCGGCAAGCAGCCGCTCAGCAATTCCAGCCGCTATGCGTGGAACCTTTCGTGTTGCTGGATCATATTGAGCGATGAAGGCGTCGACGTCGTTCTGCGCGTCGGCAATGTCTCTCAGCGCCATTTCAACGACGTGGTTTCGATGACGATTGGCGATCTCGTCTTGGTAGATCGGTCCGTCCGTCGACCAGCCAATCTTTCGCCGCTCGTGCTCGGCTGGTTTTTTGGCGGGTTCTTTCGACAGCGCGACAAGACGACTCTTCAAATGTCGAGGCCCGCATCGCCGAGAGCCGCGCTGAGTGTGGGGATGAGATGATCGAACTGGCCATAGTCATTGTCGAGCAAGGCCTGAAACGCGCGATCGGCCAGGTCTTTGGCATCGCTTTTGGCGGCTTCGGCCAGCCGCCCGAGATCGCTTACGCCATCATGAAAGATTCCGATCACCGTTCCGCTGCTGTCGTCGCAGCGCGCAGAGACGGATGAGGCCAGCGCCATTAAGCCCCACATCAGATCGAGCGCTTCTTTGGGATCGGTCTTGCCAACGTGATCGACGATGGCGCGTCGCTGCGTCTGGAGATCCTCGACGAGCCCGCGCCGATTCTGCCAGTCGACGAAGCTTCGGGAGCAGGCGATCAAGTTTAAGCGCTTGCGGATTTCGCGCGCGACATCTGCAGAACTATCCGCGCCGGCAAGTTCGAGCCGTAAACGGCGTTTGACGGCGGCGTTTGCGTCGCCGATCTCGATCAGGAGTTCGGCGAGCGTTCGGGGCCGAGCGCTTCGAGGTTCTTCGCGGTTAGGGGCTTCTTCGGGGGCATAACGACTTCTTATAGCGCCATCGGAATTTCGGATATTGGCGCGAAGGCCGATCGTCGTGGGTGTTGCCGAGCCGATCGTCTGTGGCAGATGCATTTCACGTACAGGGCCGCGCGCCGGCCTGAAAGAGCAGCGATGACGCCACAAGCGGCTCGCTTGCCGCAACGCTTCCCGCGGACTTCTTTCCCCTGCCCGGCGCAAAAGCTGGGCATTCCTCGCGGAGCAAACAAGTCATCGGGAAGCGTCCTTTGCTTTGCTGCGGCCCTTCGGGTGCGTCGCGACCCGCCCGTGGCTCGTGATCGCTGTCAGGCCGCGATCGGCGCGGCCTTGAAGCGAAAGTGCAACGCCATGGATATCGACATCACGCCCCTCCCCCACGACGCTCCAAACGAATCGCCATTGTCATATCTCCTCGACGAACTCGCGCTTCAGGGTTATCGCCCCTTAGACGACGAGCCGGATCCGCGTCCCCTCCCCTCTTCCGACTCTGCGTCAATGGCCCTCGAATCCGCCGTCGAATCGCTTTCAAATCTCTTTCTCAATACGCGGCTCGAAGCCGACCTACCCGATCTGCTCTGGGCTTTCGTCAACCTCTTCCATCGCAAGGCGGAGCGCGTCGATCGCGAGCTCGACGACAACGAAACCGCACAGCGTCGCGCACAGGCCGAACAGGACGGCTCGGAAATCCGTTCGGTCGAACTGGAGCGGTTGATCGCGCAAGGGCTGACGCTCAACGAACGCCGCAACGCCTTCGAATTCTTCCGGGACCATCTCGCCGAACTCTATGCGGCCGAGACAGGCTCCGTCTGGCGTCCCCGATCAGGTTCAAAGGTCAATCACCGCGCACTGACGGCTGCGATGATCGATAGTCGCGATTTCCTGAACGCCAAGAAGCTGGCCGAGACACAAGTGCTCTTGCCGCGCGGACCCCGGATCGCTTTCGCGGGCGGAGCCGAGTGCAACGATCATCGGCGGATTTGGGAAGCTCTCGACAAGGTCCATGCGAAGCATTCCGATATGGTCCTTCTCCATGGCGGTGGATCCAAAGGCGCCGAACGGATCGCGTCCTGCTGGGCGGACAATCGCAAGGTTCCTCAGGTCGCGTTCAAACCGGACTGGAGCCGTCACAAGAACGCCGCGCCCTTCAAGCGCAATGATGTGATGCTGGAAACGTTGCCAATCGGTGTGATCATCTTCCCCGGTTCCGGCATCGTCGAGAACCTCGCCGACAAAGCGCGCAAGATGGGAATTCCCGTGTGGCGGTTTGGTAAAGGCGGCTAATGAACAGTGCGCCTTTGCGCGTTGGGGTTCTCGTGAGCGCGCCAGGCACCTTAAGTTTTCGTTAACTCTTTATTTCTTGCAAAGATCCGAGAATCGCCTTCTAGTCGGAGACGGAAGCATACCGTTTAACGACTGGGAACCGTTTTGATGGCGATCCTCTCAAACGCCGCACCTTCTTTGGTCCCTGAGAATGCGCTTGCGCGGATGACCCGTCACGCCAAAGTTCTTTCGGGGCAGATGCAGTCGTTGAGCGCGACGCTATTTCCGCCGGCCTCGAGAAAGACGCTCCGGTCGTTTTCGTCGGGCGAGGTGGCGCGATTCCTCGGCGTGTCCGACGGCTATCTCCGGCAATTGTCGCTCGATGGTCTTGGCCCTTCCCCGGCCTTATCCGCGGGCGGCCGCCGGTCTTACACGCCGGCGCAGATCGGTGAACTGCGTGAATATCTCGCGGCCGCGCGACCGAAAGAAGCGCTCGAATTCCTGCCCACGCGCCGGCCTGGCGACAAACTGCAGATCGTCGCTGTCGCCAATTTCAAGGGCGGCTCTGCCAAAACGACGACGGCGCTATACCTCACCCAATTCCTTGCCTTGGAAGGCTATCGGGTGCTGGCGATCGATCTCGACCCGCAAGCGTCCCTATCCGCCATGTTTGGCTATCAGCCGGAATTCGACATCGGCGAGGGAGAGACCCTTTACGGCGCGATTCGATATGACGATGCCCGACGACCGATGCGCGACGTGGTGCGGCCGACATATTTCACCGGCGTCTCGCTCGTGCCGGGCAATCTGGAACTGATGGAGTTCGAACACCACACGCCGCGCGCCATGGTCGAGCGGTCGTTGCGTGGTAGTGATCTCTTCTTCCGCCGCGTTGGCAGTGCCATTGCAGAGGTCGAAGATGATTTTGACATTGTCGTCAT
>JALHNR010000380.1 GCA_022843525.1 Methylocystis sp.
TAACGTGGCTCGTGCCACGCGGCAAACGCCGAACAAGATCACCCTTGCATGTTTGCGATGGCCCCGCGACTCGCGAAGAAGGGGCTGAGTTCCGGGGGATGGCCATCCCCCGGAACTCGGACGAACGGGACCGTGGTTTCCTTGGCTCGAACCGTGGATGAGCTTGGTCCGTTCGTCCTCGCGCTCGGCCTGAACAGATGATTGGGAGCACGTCCCGAATGCAAGGCAAGGCTTTGCCCGACCAAAGCGCGCAAGCGCAAGTTTACGTCGGCGTCGACGTCTGTAAAGACTGGCTCGACGTTTATTTCCATCCGCTCGGCAAGGCCCTGCGGATCGCCAACGACCGACACGGCTTAAAGCGCCTGAAACGCGCGTGCGAAGGCGTCGCCATCGCGCGCCTCGTTTTGGAGGCGACCGGCAAATATCATCGGCAAGCGCATCGCAGCCTTCATGCGGCGGGCCTGCCCGTAGCCGTGGTCAATCCGCTGCGTTCGCGATTGTTCGCCGAGGCGGTCGGCGCGCTCGCCAAGACCGATCGGATCGACGCGCGCATGCTGGCGTTGCTTGGCGCGCGCCTCGATCCGGCCGCCGCGCCGCCGGCAGGCGAAGCCATGGACGGGCTGCAGGAGCTCGTGCGCGCCAGGCAATCCGCCGTGGCCGACAAGACCGCGCTCTCCAATCGCGCCGGCGAAGCTGAAACGGATTTTTTGCGCGTTGAGCTGGCGCAGCTCATCGCCGAGGCAGAACGTCATATTGCTCGCCTCGACGAAGAGATCGGACGACGCATCGACAGCGACGAGCGGCTGGCCGAGCGCTTTCGCATCCTTTTGTCGATCAAGGGCGTCGGCCCCATCGCGGCGATGACGCTCCTTGCCTGTCTTGGCGAAATCGGCGCTTGCTCGGGAAAAGGCGCGGCCATGCTCGCGGGCCTCGCCCCGATCGCCCGCGACAGTGGCGACAAAAATGGCCAGCGGCGCATTCGCGGAGGGCGCGCCCATGTGCGGACAGCCCTCTATATGGCGGCCGTCGCCGCCGCGAAATGGAACCCTGATCTCGCCGCCTTTTACAAACGTCTACGCGAAAACGGAAAAGCCGCCAAAATCGCCATCACGGCCGTCATGCGAAAAATCGTCGTTCTCGCAAACGTCCTCATCCGTGAAAATCGTCAGTGGACCCCAACGCGGCCTTGACACAAAACACAGATGCTCATCCTGAGGCGCAGCATGCATCTCGAAGGACGAGGGAGCCCTTGTCGCGTATTTCTCCTCACCCGCGTCCTTCGAGACGCCGCCTTCGATCTCGGGCCTGCCCGAGATCGACATTAAATTCGCAAGTCGGGTAAACCGCGACTTGCGGGCGGCTCCTCAGGATGAGGGAGAGGAAAACAATCCTTCACCCGATCGCTCTGCAGTTCTCCGTGTGCGTCGCCGCACGAACATTTTCCCGGGCTCCCGATAGCCTTGGATCATCGAATTGCGAAGCGGCAAGGGAGAGCGAAATGTTCGAGACCATCCAAAGCCTGATAGAGCAGGAAGCCCAGATCTGCGTTCCGGCGCGCCATCTGACGCCGCGCGCCAATCTCTACGAACTGGGAATGACGCCCTATACGGCGATCCGCCTGCTGCTCGCGATCGAGCGCGAATTTCGCATCGAATTCCCCCGCGACTCGCTCAATCGCCAGACGATGGCGACGATGGAGAATATTGTCCGCGGCATTCGCGCCGCCCAGTTCGCTCCGGCCTATGAATGGCTCCAGGCGGCCTGAGAGAGGCGATTCGGGCCGGCAGCGCCCGACAACAGAAATCGAACTTACCGGGCCTGACGAGTCGCCACTTTGGCGCTGTTGTTCGGCGCCTTCGCCATCAGCGAATCAATGCGATCGCGCTCTTTCCGGAATTCTGCGAGAAGCCGGCCCTCGATCTCGCGTGTGCGCGCCAGCTTGACGCGCATCGGATCGACGAAATGGCCATTGACCATCACCTCGTAGTGAAGATGCGGTCCCGTCGATAATCCGGTCGAGCCCAGGAAGCCGATCACCTGGCCCTGCTTGACCCGCATGCCTTCCTTCACGCTGCGCGCAAAGCCTGACATGTGATTGTAGGTGGTGATGTAGCCGTTCGCGTGCTGGATCTCGACGCGCCGGCCATAGCCCGAATCCCACTGCGCCTTAATGATCGTGCCATTGCCGGCGGCGAGAATCGGCGTGCCGATCGGCGCCGCCCAGTCGACGCCGGTGTGCATTTTATAATAGCCGAGGATCGGATGGCGGCGCATGCCGAAGCCTGAGCGCGTCTCGCCGATGGCGATCGGCTTGCGCACAAGGAATTTCCGGCTCGAGCGGCCGTTCTCGTCGTAGTAGTCGAGCAGCCCGTCGTCGGGGGTGAAGAAGCGATAATAGCGATAGGTTTCGTTACGGGTCGTCAGCGACGCGTAGAGCAGCGCGTCGCGACCCACGCTCGCACCGTCCTCCGCTTCGTCGTAGAAGACGTCGAAGGTATCGCCGCCGGCGACCCCGCGCTGCAGATCGGCGTCGTTTGCGAAAACCCGCACAAGCTCATTGATGATCGGCCGCGGAATCTGCTGCTTGAGAGCGGTTTCATAAAGGGAATCGTAAAGGCGCATGGCGCCTTCATCTTCCTCGCCCTCATTATGCAACTTCGACCGGCCATTGTTTGCATGAGACGTGGGCGCCGTCGGCGTCTGCATAAACGCGCCCCGGTCCGTCGCGGCGACGACCGATTCGATCGCTTCATCGTTGTAAACCGACATGCGGGCGAGCTGCATGTTCTTGCCCGAGCCGTCGAAGTCGGCGAAGAGCAGCTTGACGCGCTGGCCTTCGCGCACCGGTTCGCCGCGCTTGTTCTTGAAGGCGGCGGCGACTGCGGCCGCCCGGGCTCTGGGCACGTCCACGCTGTCCAAAACATCGGCGAGCGTTTGTCCGCGCTTCACGACGATAAGCTTCTCTTCCATCTGCGTCGGCTGCGGCGTGTCGCGCGGCGCGACGGTGACGTTTTCCGCCACCATGCGCACTTCGATGCCGGAGAAGGGCGTGAGCGACCCGCCGGGCGTCGCATAGGCGAGCGCTAGGGGGTCGATCGCCGCCCGGCTCGTGCGCGTGAGCAGCATCTGGCCGGGCAGGGGCAGCGCCGCCGACTGGGCGCCGGCGGCGAGGCTGGATTTGACCTGCTCGATTACCTGCGCCTGCGCTTCATCAAGCGTCAGCTGGGCGCTTTGAGCCGTCACCGCGACGGCGGCGAGGTCGCGGGTCTCGAACGAGACTTCCGCCAGATCCGGGGCGAGATCGGCGTCGGCGGCGTTTTCAGGCGCGCGGGCGTCGGTCATCAGCTTGAGCGGATTATAGGGGGGCACTTCCCCTGCAAAGCTCGACGGCGCGAGCGCCAGAGTCGCAGCGACCCGCGTGAAGGCGCGGTTGCGCACGACTTCCTTGTCGCCAGCGCGCGAGGTGGTCGCGGCGCGAAAGGTCTGTTTGGCCGCGACCACGTCGACCGCCCGCATCAGCCGGTCGCCCTTCTTGGGATTGACGGTCTGCTGCTCATCCGAGGCGTCGCTGCGGGCCGTCTGAGCGCGGGTCGGCGCTTCGGCGAAGCGCGTCTGTTGATCAAGCGCCGTATAGGCGGCCGCGCTGATCAGCAGCGCGCCCGAAAGTCCCGTCAGCACCGTGCCGGAGAGCCAGCGCGCGGAGACGCGTCGTCTGTCGTCCGGCGTGTGGCGACGGCCATCGACCTCGATCGCGGGTTCGTCGCCCAACCAGTCAGCGCCGCCTTGCGTCGCGGGGACGAGGCGGCCGGTCATCTGCAATCCCATTCAAACCTAACCGTTGCGTTTCAGTGATGAACTCGGGGAGAGCCGCAGCGACCAGCTTCTCCCACGCACGCCGCCGACGCCAGCGCCGACGGGCATTTTCGCACGCGCCTTTAACTTTCGACGCAGAATGCCCAATTATTGCGTTCGGCTCTTCAAACCGACGCCCAGGACGAAGCCTTGGGTTTATGGCTCTATTGCGGCGCGCCAGAAGGGGCTTGTCCACAGGGGCCTATTTGCCGCCGGACCCCCGGAAATGCTGGGGTTAGTCGGTCGGTG
>JALHNR010000381.1 GCA_022843525.1 Methylocystis sp.
GGTGGCGGCGGCAAATGGGGTGGCGGCGGCCAAGGCGGCGGGAAATGGGGCGGCGGCGGCCAAGGCGGCGGTGGATGGGGCGGCGGCGGCCATGGTCCCCATGGCGGATGGGGCGGCGGCGGTCACCGTGGCGGATGGGGCGGCGGCGGCGGTTGGGGCGGTCGGCATGGCGGCGGGCGTTGGTGGCGCGGACGCTGGTGGGATTACGGCGTAGGCCGTTGCTGGCGCTGGCATCCCTACCGCCAGAACTGGGTGTGGGTCTGCGGCTAACGCAGGAGCCTTACGCGCGAAGTTGCTGCGCTAGGCCGCGCAGGAACTCAAGACAGGCTGCCAGCTCGGCGATGTCGATAAATTCGTCGGGCTGGTGCGCCTGGTCGATGCGGCCAGGGCCGCAGACGACGGCAGCCACGCCCGCGCGCTGAAACTGACCGGCTTCGGTTGCATAGGGGACGGCGATCGTCCCATTACGCCGGGCGAGCCGCAGCGCCAGGGTTTCCGCCTCGGAGCCCGGCTGCGGCGCGAGCCCTGGCACCTGATTCTCAATCGTGGTCTCGACGCCGGCGTCTGGGAAGCCGACGAAAATCGTTCGTCTCAGCGCATCGCAATAGGCTTCCAGCCGGTCGTAGGCGAAATTCGGCGGCGCGCCGGGCAACGCTCGAAACTCCCACTGGAATTCACAGTCCTTCGCGACGATATTGCGCGCCGTTCCGCCGTGAATCACGCCGACGTGAATGGTCGAGAAGGGCGGATCGAAGCGTCCGCTCGGATCGCCTGCCGCGCGCAACTCCTCGCCGAGGCGCTCCAGCTCGCACACGAGCTTGCAGGCGACATGCACGGCGCTGACGCCGCGATGCAGATTCGCCGAATGGATCTCGAAGCCCCGCACGCGCGTCACATAGGTGGCGACGCTCTTATGCGCGTCGGCGACCTCCATCGACGTCGGTTCGCCGACGATCACGGCCGATGGCAGCGGCAGGTCCGTCCCGAACCGCGCGATGACGTCGAGAGGACCAAGACAGGTGGTCTCCTCGTCATAACTCAAGAGGATGTGGATCGGGCGAGACAGCTGCGCCGCCTTGAATTCCGGGATCATCGCGAGGCAAGCGGCGTCGAACCCCTTCATGTCCACCGCGCCGCGCCCATAGAGTCGCGTCGCGTCGCGTCGCAGCGTGAACGGATCGCCGGTCCACGCTTGCCCGGCGACCGGCACGACGTCTGTGTGGCCGGACAGGACCACGCCGCCGTCAGCGTCGGGGCCGATCGTCACAAAGAGGGCGGCCTTGTCGCCGGAGGCGTTCGGCGCGCGCACGAAGCGCACGTCCTGTTCGCGCAGGTAAGCTTCGACGAAATCGATCAGCGGCAGATTGGATTTGGAACTCACCGTGTCGAAAGCGACCAATCGGGAGAGCATGTCGATCGCGTCTTCCAGGCGGTCCATTTCGCCGGCCTAATTCAGCGTCGGACGCGACAGCGGACTGTCGAGCGAGAACGCGGGCACCTCGACGTCGAAGGTTTCGCCGGCGTCGGTGATCATCCGATAGCTGCCCTGCATCATCCCTGAAGGCGTGCTCAGCGGACAGCCCGAAGCGTAACGAAACGTCTCCCCGGGCTCCAGCACCGGCTGTTCGCCGACGACGCCCGGTCCGCGCACTTCCTCGCGGCGCCCGTTGGCGTCGATGACGACCCAGTGACGCGACAAAAGCTGCACCCGAACGCGGCCGAGATTGGCGATCTCGATCGTATAGGACCAGAAGTAGCGATCCTGGTCGGGGTCTGAGCGATCCGGCAGGAAGTCGGGAAGCGCCGTGACCTGAATGTCTCTGGTGATGGAGATGTACATGGAGGCAAGATTAGAACGGGCGCCAGCAAAGTGAAACGTTTTTGATTGGGCAATGATCGGCGCGCGAACGATCACAGACTGTGGCCCAATGGACACACCAACTACTTTTCGGACTCATTTCGTCGCGTCGCGACTATCCGTGATGCAGTGAATTGTAAATAGTGGGTTGTCAGTTTTGACCGGAATCAAGATGCGGCTCACGACGCTTCGCACGCTACTCCTTATCCTGGCCATGGTCGTCCAGACCGTCGCCGGCGGAGCCGGGCTGGCGCGCGCCGCTTCGATCTCTCCCGAAGAGACGATTGCAGCTCATTGCCATCAGTTGCGCGCAGGGGAACAGTCCGCGCCCAACGATCGGCTTGGCCATCGGCACAACTGCCAATCCTGTCTCTTATGCGGCGAGCCGCCGCCGGCCTGGGTTTCGCTGGCCTCGAACTATGTTGTCGCGCTGGGCGAATATGCGCTGATCGAGGCGCCCACATACGCGGTGCGATCGCTCTTTGAGCGATCGTCGCGCGCGCACAGCGCACGGGCGCCGCCCTTCTCACGCGCCTGAGACCGCTGGCGCGCGCAAGAGCGCGCCGTCCGGGTTCTCGCCGCTGCTCGAAACAGCCTCCACGTCACTGGTCCGCATGCGCTTGCGTTCAACGCTGCGGCCGCTCTCGCGTTATGCCGACTGTCGTCGGCGCCCAAGGAATACCGTCATGATCCGTCGCTCTCGCCTCCTTGGAGGAGCCTCTCTCGCCGTCATCAGCCTCTTCGCCGCTTCCGCCGCCGACGCGCAGCAGGCGCTTCCCACCATCAGCGTCGGCGGGGCCCGCGGCCCTGTGCGGCCGGGCCCCGTCGGCCGACCCGTCGGCGGGCAGGGACGCGTCACCACCGCGGCGCCTGTGCCGGGGCCTGCTTTGGCGGATCGTTACGCAGAGCCGGCGCCGGCGCCGTTCAGCCGCACCTTGCCAGCGAACATTCCGGCGGTTGTCGAGAGCAGGACGCGCAAAGAGATTCAAAAAACCACAAATATCATGACCTCTTCCGACGCGTTCAGATATATGCCGTCAATTCTCATTCGCGAGCGCTATATTGGCGATCGCAACGCGATCGTCTCGACACGCACCACGGGCACCATTCAGAGCGCGTTGGTGCTTGTCTACGCCGACAATGTGCTGCTCTCGAATCTGCTCGGCAACAGCTTCAACTTCGCGCCGCGCTGGGGCATGGTTTCCCCGGCCGAAATTTCGCGCGTCGATGTAATGTACGGGCCGTTCTCGGCGCTTTATCCGGGCAATTCGATCGGCGGCGTGCTGACGATGACGACGCGGATGCCGGATGAATTTGAGGTCCACGCGATGGGCACCGTGGCGGTGCAGCCGTTCAGTCTCTATGGCAGGAAAGAACTCAATCTCGGCGGCGTGATGAACGTGCTGGTCGGCGATCGCATCAACGACTTCCGTTACTGGGTCGGCTATGAACACCTGGATAATCAAGGGCAGGCGCAAACATTCCCCGGCAACTTTCTGACGCCGGGCACAGGTTCGGCGTTCTCCGGCGGCTTCCAGGACTTCGACCAGCAGGGTCGTCCGCGCATCATTACGGCAGCCGCAGGCGCCGATTATGTCCAAACGGATTTGGCGAAGGTCAAGGTCTCCTATGACATCTTGCCGCTTCTGCGCGCCAAATATCAGGTCGGTTTCTGGACGCTGAACAACACCACCAGCGTCCAAAGCTTCATCAACGACAGGAACGGCGTGCCGATCTACAACACCCAAAACGGGCGCGTGCAGCTTGGCCCCTATTCCGTCACGCCCGGCGGCGTCAATCCCGGCCACGGCGCCGCAAACCACCTGATGCAGGCGCTCGAGCTCAGACAGGACACTGGCGGCGTCTTCGATTTCGATTTGTCGGCGACCTCATTCAATTTCCTTCGCGATTTCACCAACAATGCGCAATCCTACGGACCGCGCATCAATACTGCGGGAACGGCCTATAATTTCGATCCGCGCGGGCTGAACACCAATAATGGCGGAACGTTCTGGCGCACCGGCGACGCGCGCTTCATTTGGCGCCCGCCTTACGACATCCTCGGCAAGCATGAAGTGTCGTTCGGCGCCCACGGCGATCTTTATTCGCTGGCCACCAAGCAGACCAGCACGGTGTCCTGGCCGAACAATTATTATCTCGGGATTCAGGCGCAGAACTTCGGCAAGACCGAGACGAAAGGCGTCTATGTTCAGGAAGTCTGGAGGCCTCTGCCGG
>JALHNR010000382.1 GCA_022843525.1 Methylocystis sp.
GGCATCTCGAGGCCAACGAGGCGGCCTATGCGGAGATCGACGAGGCTGGCGAATATGCAACTGTTCAGCACGACTGGAACGATGGCGCGGCGCCAAGCAACGCCGGGCGTCATCGTCTCGCGAGTTGGGGAGAGGCCCTGCTCGCAGACCTCAAGCGCGGCAGAACAATCGCCGTTAGCGACGTTTGCAATGACCCGCGGACGTCGGCGCCTGAGACCCGACGGTCATTCGAAAACCGTTCGATTTCAGCTTTTCTGGCCGCGCCGCTGGTCAAGGACGATCGGCTGGTGGCGGTGGTTACCGTTCATTCGCGGCTACCGAGGACGTGGAGCGCCGCTCAGGCGGCGGTCGCAGAAGATGTCGCCGAGCGAACGTGGTCGGCGATCGAGCGAGCGCGCGCGGAAGAGGCGCTGCGCGAGAGCGAGTCGCGGTATCGCCTGCTGTTCGAATCCATTGACGAAAGCTTCACGGTGGTCGAGCCGCTCTATGACGAGGAAGGTCATGCGACCGACTACCGCTTCCTTGAAGTCAATCCAGCATTTGAGGCTATTACCGGACTGAAGAACGTTGAAGGGCGGAGCGGTCGCGAGCTTGTGCCCAGTCTGGAAAAGGACTGGATCGATACGATCGGCAGAGTCGCGGTGTCCGGGAACGCCGAACGCGTCGTCCGCAGAGCGCGAACGCTCGGCAAGATCTATGACGCCTTTGTGTTCCGCATCGAGGAAGCGGAAAGCCCAAGAGTCGCCGTGCTGTCGAGGGACGTGACTGAGCGCGTGCGCGCGGAGGAACAGCGCGCTCTTCTCATGCGTGAGCTCAATCACCGCTCGAAAAACATGTTGAGCATCGTGCTCGCCATCGCACGAGCGACTGCGGGCGATCCAGGACGCGACTTCGAGGAAACGTTTCAAGAGCGCATTTTGTCTCTCGCCGCGAACCAGGACCTGCTGGTCGCCAGCGATTGGCAAGGCGTCACGCTAAGCGATCTCGTGCGCGCGCAGCTCGCTCATCTGGAGGATTTGATCGACGATCGCATCACGCTAAAAGGCCCGCCGCTGATCATCTCGGCCGCGGCGTCGCAATCTTTCAGCATGGCGCTGCATGAGCTGGCGACCAACGCCGTCCAATATGGCGCGCTGTCCAACTCGGATGGCCGGGTCGACATCGAATGGGGCGTCCGCGAGCACGATGGCGAGGGCCGGCGCTTCACGATGCGCTGGCGTGAGACGGAAGGTCCCACGGTCGTTCCGCCTGCGCGTAAGGGCTTCGGGTCCACAGTCATTCGGGACATGATCAGACTGAACCTCAGAGGGGATGCAAGGCTCCAATACGACAGCGCAGGCGTCGTCTGGGACTTCGACTGCCCGATTGAGAATGTGCTGGAGGCGACGGAATCCCCCCGAGCCGAAAAGTAACGCCGCGGCAAGAGCTGCAGCCGCCTCCAAGGCCCTCTATTAATGCATGCGACCTTTGCCGCTCAATGCAGAACGCCCCGCCGTTACATCCACGGTCGGGGCGCTCGTCGCCGGAACGCTGACGCGTCCCAAATGGGCGCGGCGGAGAGGCGCTCACGCGCCGCCGCAAATTTCTAGCGGCGATCGCCTTGACTGCCGCCGCTGGAGGAGCTGCGCGACAGCCTGGGTCGAGGCTGACTCAACCATCCGCCAGAATGCGGCAGATGATCCTCGCAGAACGGACGAGTCTCCAGGTTCTGGAGAATCAATCGGATCGCGTTTCGCCTTCGCTGAAGCTTCCTGGTGGTCATCGAAAATCTCCTTCTTTAGAGACGGACCACTGAACAACCTGTCTACAACGTCATCCTAACAACGACTGAAATCAATCTCTGTTCCGATCTTCTCGCGTCTTTCGTCGTCGAATTGCGCCGAGCGTTGCAAATTTGTCGCGCGCTTCGGTCTCTCGATTGATCTTCTGCGAAGTAGCTCCTCAGCGGAAACTCATGTTCGCCGACGGCGACGGCGCCCATAGCCGATCGCGCAAATCGCTTATAAATGGCCCCGTCCACCGTCTATCGTCGAGCATTCGTTAGCGCGGACATGCGACGTCGTCGGAGGCGTTCGTTGGACAACCTGTCAGCCTATCAGGGAGGAATGATGAACGCGCTGGTTCGATTGAGATTCCTTGTCGCTGTGATGGCCACAGCATTCCTGTTGGCGGGATCGTCTGTCAGGGCGGGAAGCGATCCGCTTCCGTCATGGAACGAAGGTCCGACGAAACATGCCATCGTCGAATTCATTCGAGCGACGGCCGATCCATCCAACACGAAATTCGCCCCGCCCGAAGAGCGTATCGCGGTCTTCGATCAGGATGGCACGCTCTGGGCGTCCCATCCAATCTATCCGCAGTTGATGTATTGTCTGGATCGCCTGCCTGCCGTCGTAAAGACAAGACCGGCGCTTGCGAAAATCGAGCCCTTCAAGACAGCGCTCTCGCGCAACATGGAGGCGATATCGAAGCTTTCCACGAAGGACCTCATCAAGATCATGGCCGCGCCGCTGAGCGGCATGAGCGTAGAGCAGTTTAGAGCCGATGCGGAGAAATGGCTTGAGACAGCAAGACACCCGCGCTGGGGCCGCCGTTACACCGAGCTGACATATCTGCCGATGCTCGAGCTGATGAAGCATCTGCGCGCCAACGGCTACAAGACATACATTGTCACTGGAGGCGGGCAGGATTTCGTGCGGGTCTACGCAGAGAAAACCTATGGCGTTCCGCCGGAGCAGGTTGTCGGAACTCTGGAGAGCGTGAGTTACCGCTACGACAAGCGCCGGCGTCCCGTTCTGATCGAGGAACCCGAAACGCTGCTCAGCGACGTGGGTTCCGGCAAGCCCGAGGCCATCCATTTGATGATCGGTCGTCGGCCGCGCGCGGCGTTCGGGAACTCAACGGGCGACCGGCAGATGCTCGAATACACGACGTCCGGGGACGGCGCGCGGCTTGGCATGTTGGTTTTGCACGACGACGCCAGGCGCGAATACGCGTATGGCCCGGCGCTCGGATTGCCTGACACCAGAATCGGGACTTTTCCGCAGTCTTTGTATGACGAGGCGCAGCGGCAAGGTTGGTTCGTCGTCAGCATGAAGAGCGACTGGAACCGGACATGGGCTTTCGAACAATGAAGCGCATGGGGAAACGCGCTCCGGAGCAGCGATACGCCGCGCGTCTTGAGCGCCCGTCCTCCTACGGGCTGAAGAGCCGTTTGCGCGTCCGCGGATCGCCTGCCAATAGACCTGCGAGCGCGCCTCGAAGAGATCGGGATGGGCGCCGCCAAAATACGGGCTTGCCGCGTCGGAACGCCGGTCCGCCGCCTCCATGTTCGAGACAGCGCTTCGCCACAGTCGCGGGCCGAGGGTCTTCGGCCGAGTCGTTCAGCTCATCGTTTCAACGAAGGCGATCAGCCCTTTGAGCAGCGTCGTCGGATCAGGCGGACAGCCGCGAATGTGAAGATCGACGGGAATGACTTTCGCGACGGCGCCCACGCATGCGTAGCTTTCGCAATACACGCCGCCGTCAAAGGCGCAGTCGCCGACAGCGATCACCCATTTTGGATCGGGCGTCGCCGCATAGGTTCGTTCAAGCGCTTCGCGCATGTTTTTCGTCACTGGACCCGTGACGAGCAAGACGTCGGCGTGGCGCGGCGACGCGACAAAACGCAGGCCGAATCTTTCGAGATCGTAGTAGGCGTTGTTGAGCGCATGAATTTCCAGTTCGCAGCCATTGCAGGAGCCCGCGTCGACTTCGCGGATCGACAGGCTGCGTCCCAGTTTCTGGCGCGCCGTTCGGCCGAGCGTGTAGCCGAGTTCAGCGATCGACGTCGCATTGGGAATGGGCGCCTGTTCGGTCAGAGCGCGGCGGAGCAGGCCCTGAAGCAAGAATTTCTGCATCGCGCGCGTGTCCTAGAGATCGTGCCCCGAGTAGGAACAGTTGAAGGATTTGTTGCAGAGGGGGAAGTCGGCGACGATGTTGTCCTTGATCGCCGCTTCGAGCAGAGGCCATTGGAACCAGGACGGATCGCGCAAATGGCAGCGCTGCACCACGCCGTCAGCGCGCATGCGCAGCCAAA
>JALHNR010000383.1 GCA_022843525.1 Methylocystis sp.
CGAAGAGGTCGTCGCCCATTTTTCCATGAGCAACATCAGCGTCGAAGGTCCTGATCTCTTCAAATGGAGCGCCAGCGTCGCGCCGCACAAGCTCGGCATGACCGACGGATATGACGACTCCTATCATCTGGCGCCAAAGCGCATCGTCGACGCGGCCTATGATCTCGGCTACCGCGATTGGTATAACGTCTATATCGGGCTCTCGCACCATCACGCGATCTCGTGGTCGGAGAGCGAAGAGCGCTTCATCGTCGATATCGGCAAGCCAGTCATCAATTCCGCCGCCCGCGCCTGGTGGGACGATCTCGTCGTCAATCTCGTCGCCAAAGGGTTCGAGAAGATCGTGGTCTCGATCTCCTATGAGATCATCCATTATCTGATGCCGCTCGCCTGGCGGCAGCTCGATCATCTGGGCAATGCGGGAAGGTCTGGCTGGAACCCGCCGTCGGAATTCATCTCTCCCTGCCACCGTGATGCGCTCGACTATATCGTGGCATGCGCCGATTATCTGGTCTGGCGGGTCGTCGCGCTCGGCGGCGAGGCGTATTTTCAGATCGGCGAGCCCTGGTGGTGGGACAACGCGTATGTTGTCGATGGGGGGCCGTGTTTCTATGATCCTGAGACTATCTCAGCCTATACGGCCGAGACTGGCTTACCCGTTCCTACACCTTTTTTGGAAAGCACATCTTCAGACTTCAGCGCGCCGGCGCAGAGCGCTTTCGTTCATTGGCTCGGGGATAAGCTCGGAGAGTCGACGATCTACATCCTTGACGCCGTCAAAGCGCTCCAGCCGACGGTCAAGACGACGGTCCTCGTCTTCACGCCGCAGGTGTTTTCGCGACCCATGCTAAAGATCGTCAATCTACCCGTCGCGCATTGGGCGCATCCTGCCTTCGATATCCTGCAGATCGAGGATTACGACTGGGTCATCGCCGCCGATTGGGCGAAGCATGAGACCACTTACGAGACAGGCTTCGCGACGCTCGGCTATCCGCCCGCCAAGACCCAATATTTCAGCGGCTTCGTTCTGAACGCCGGGGACGCGGAGTGGGTATGGCCGCGCATCTTCCTTTGCATTCGCGAGGGCTATGCGCGCGTTTCTCAAACTTGGGTTTGGGCGCGCCCGCAAATCTGGCGAGAAGGGATCATTTGGCAAGACGCCGAGATGATCACCGTCCAGGGCGACTAGGCCGCCTTTCTCCTCATGAAAAATTTCGCGGCCAAGAGCGACGGCGAGCCCTCGTAGGGTGCGGCGCGTTTGATCGGGCGTCAAGCGAGGTTTTGCAAGCGAGGTTTTGAATGCCTGCGACCACCCCCAATGTCGGCGTGAGGACGTTCCTCGACCGGGCCGACAAGGTTCCTTTTCTCATCGCCGACATGTCGACGATTGGCGGCGTCTTCACGCCGGGAACGGGCATTGACCGCTCGAAATTCCCCGTCGACACGCCTGTCCATTTCACGACGAGCGACACGGAGATGGTCACGGCGGCCGGCACCGGCACGCTCAAGCAACTTATCGACGCCTGCAACTACTCCGGCATCGTCGCTTCGATCGTCGCCTGCGTGCCCGACATTCTGGTCGCCGACACCGCCGATCAGAAGATGACGAAGATGGTTGGCGACTCCGTCGCCAAGACCGGCGCCTGGGCGATGATGGCGGCGCAGGGTGAAACCGGCGTCGTTCCCGATCTCCTGATCGCTCCCGACTTTGCGCATCTGCGGCCGGGCGACGCCGCCAATCCGATCATCGCGGCCTTCGACGCCATCTGCGAGCGCCTGATCACGCCGCTGGCGATCGCCGACACGCCTTCGGCCGACAAGACCGTGGCGGTCGAATGGGCGGCGGACTGGGCCGATACGCTCAACGTCATCTGCTGCGGCCAAGGCGCGCGCGTCTCGGAAGCCGGCCTGCCGGTCACCCGCGCGAGCGCCCCCTATATTGCGGCGCTGATGGCGAAGACCGACAAGCAGATGGGCGGGCCTTACTACAATCCCGGCAATCGGCCGCTCGGCATTCTCGGGCCTTCGCGCGCCGTCGAGTGCAATTACACCGACCCGGACAGCGAGCATAACTGGCTCCTGCAGCGCGGCGTCAACACGATCGTGCAGCTGGAAAAAAACCGCACCTCGCGCAGCGTGAATTCGCCGCAGGGCAAGATGTTCTGGGGCTTCTTCACGACGTCCAACGATCCGCTGTGGCGGCTGATCAATGTCGTGCGCACGCGCAAGGCGATCCGCGAGGTCATTCCGCGCACGCTCGTTCGCTATCTCGGCCAGAATATCGGGACCAATCTCGTCGTCGTTCTGCGCCAGTCGGTGATGGACTTCCTCGGCGAACTGGCGTCGCTCCCCGAGCCGGCGATCCTGCCCGGCTTCGACGTGATCTGGGATCGCGATCAGAACTCCAACGCGGTGCTGCGCGTCGGCGGCCTCGTCTTCAACGCCTATTGGGAAGAGAGCCCGGCGCTTGTCGATCTGCAGATCTACACCGGCCGGCGCGAGCAGAGCTTCGACATTCTCGCCTCTGAAATTCAAGCGGCGATGGCGCAATACAACGTGTCGGGAACTCTTTAGACCGCGCGCGAAAAGGATTGACAGATGGACAACATCGTTCGCGGCTGCAACTGGTATTTCGCCCAGCTCAATGTTTGGCGCGTGCTCGACGAAGTGAACTTGCCGGAGCTGACGTTTCAGACCGAGGACTTCACGCCGGGCGGCCACATGATGGGCGTCGCCTGGCCCGAGGACATGCAGCCGCTGAAGGCGACGATCAAACTCAAGAGCGACGATCCGCGCATTCGCGGGCTCTGCGGCAAACAGCCTGGCGATTATGTCACCGCGACTTACTACGAAAATCTGCGCTCCTTCCGCACCGGCGCCAACAAGGGCCGCATCATCACGATGAAAGGCCTCTTGACCTCGGTGAAGGCGGATGTCCGCAAGGGCGTCAAATCGTCGATGACGGAATATGAGTTCTCCAGCATCGTCTACTACGAGGACATCGTCGACGCCGTCGTGGTGCATCGCTTCGATCAATTCATGGGGCCGGGCGCGACCGTCATCGGCGGCGCCGCGCTCTTCGCCGACATGGCGGCCAATCTCGCGATCAATGGAGGGACAGCGCTGTGAACGATGCCAAAAGGGGCGTTGAAAGCGCCGTGAAAGCCGATTTTGCGCAAGTGCCGCTCCCTCCCGATGGCGCCGAGGGCGAGGTGACGAAAGCGAGCGCTCCGGCTCTGCCTTCGCCAACGCAAGCGGAAGTCGCCATCCTTGAATTCGAAGATCCGGCGGGCATGATTGAGGAGGTTCCGCTGAACCATCCCTTCCGCTGGAAGGGAGAATGGCTGCGGAAAGTCTCGATCCGCCGGCTCATCTTCGCCGAAGCACTCCGCGTCAACGAAGAGGCGCAGAAAGCGGGCCGCGAGGTCACGTCAATCGACCTGTTTGCGGCGATGACCGCACTGTCGGCGCCCGTGATCCGCGGCATGGAGGCTACCGACGCCGATCGCGTCACAAAGGCCTGCCTCCCTTTCTTGCCCCTGACCGAGGAGGATCGCGCCTCTCCGTAGACTGGTCCGATCTGCGGCGCATCGGCCTCCTGGCGTGCCGCTTCATGAACGAGCCCTGGAGCCGCGTGCTGCGCATGCCGCTCGACGAAGTGATCCGCAATGTCTTCGAGGGACAGCAGATCGAAGATGAGGACGGCGCCGGCGCGCAGATCAGGCTGCTCAACGAGCTGATGACGAAATTGATGTGAGACGGGAACCGGCGCGAGTGGTTGCGGCGGCGCAGAGCGAGCGACGCAGGAGCTAAAATCATGGCCGATCTCGACGTCGCCGTAAGGCTCAAATTCCTCACCGACGGCGAAGGAAAGCTGAAGGCGGCGACGAAGAGTCTCGCCGACTTCGGCAAGAGCGCATCGAGGCTCTCCGGGCGCGCGACAGGCCGCTTCGGCGGCGATCTCAACAAGGCTTGGCATGCGAGCGTGAAGCTCGGCGGCGCGCTCGACAAGAGCGCCAAGTCCGCCGGCAAGACCGCGACCGGCTTACGCGCGATCGGAACGGGCGCGAGCGGCA
>JALHNR010000384.1 GCA_022843525.1 Methylocystis sp.
ACTTCGATCACACCCGGCACAGCGAGCGCCGCGCTTCGGTCTATGCTCTTAATTCGGCCCTTGGCGACCGGGCTTGAGACCACAAAGCCATAGGCGAGGTCGGGCGCGCTGAATTCAGCGGCGTATTTCGCCCGCCCCGTGACCTTTGCCGGGCCGTCAATTCGCGAGACCGGCTTTCCAATACTGTTTGTTCCGACAGACATAGCGCGGACCTAAACGATCACTTTCACGGACTGGGACTGCGGCGTTCCGGCGGCCGCCTGCTCAAGCGCGCGGACGATCGCCCGCTGCGCAAGTTCGATTTTGAAGCGATTATGGGCAAAGCCTACAGCCTCCTGCAAGATGATATCGGCTGCTTGGACGAACGCCTTTCGATCAGGCTGCTTGCCCTCGAGACTCTGCTCGGCGTCAGGCGCGCGCCAGGGCTTGTGCGCGACCCCGCCCAATGCGAGGCGCGCGGACTTAATCGCGCCTGCTTCAATCTTCAGAGCAGCAGCGACGGAAACAAGTGCGAAAGCGTAGGACAACCGATCCCGGATCTTTAGATAGCTGTAATGACGGGAAAATTCCTCGGATGGCAGTTCGATCGCCATTATGATTTCGTCACGAGCAAGATTTGTGTCGATTTCGGGCGTGTCGCCCGGCAGACGGTGAAAATCGGTGGATTTGATGGCGCGATCGCCTTTGGGTCCGGCGACATGGACAATGGCGTCAAGCGCAGAAAGCGCGACGCACATATCCGATGGGTGCACGGCGATACAGGAATTGCTCCAACCCAATATCGCATTCATGCGGTTAAAGCCTTCCGCTGCCCCGCAGCCCGACCCTGGACGTCGCTTATTGCAGGGAGTCGCGGTGTCGTAGAAATAGAGACACCGTGTTCGCTGCAATAAATTGCCGCCGGTTGAGGCCATGTTGCGAAGTTGAGGCGAGGCTCCCGCAAGAATGGCGCTCGAGAGAAGGGGATAACGCTGTGTGATGCGTTCGTCGTAAGCAAGATCGCTGTTGGGTACAAGGGCGCCGATCTTCAGCCCCCCTGCTTGCGTCTCATGAATTTCGTTGAGCGGCAGCCCTGTGATGTCGATTACGCGCGTCGGTTGTTCGACGTCCTCCTTCATCAAATCGATGAGGTTGGTGCCGCCCGCGATGAACTTCGCAGCCTGATGTTTCGTGATCTGGCTAAGAGCGTCGCTGACGTCATTCGCCCGGACATAATCAAAATCGATCATGTCTCGGCTCCTTGCATGACCGCCTCGATCGCCATGAGAATGTTGGGATAGCAGCCGCAGCGACAAATATTGCCGCTCATTAATTCTCTGATTTCATCACTCGTTTTCGCGCGGCCCTCGGCGATCAGTCCCACCGCCGAGCAGATCTGTCCGGGCGTGCAGTAACCGCATTGAAAGCCGTCATGCGCAATGAAGGCGGTCTGAAGAGGATGCAGCTCGCCATTTTGCGCCAATCCCTCAATGGTGGTGATCTCGGCGCCGTCCTTCATGACGGCGAGCGTGAGACATGAAAGCACGCGCCGCCCGTCGATGAGCACCGTGCACGCGCCGCATTGACCGTGGTCGCAACCCTTCTTGGTTCCGGTGAGGTCTAGATGTTCACGAAGGGCGTCGAGGAGGGTGGTCCACGGCCGCAGCAACACGTGGCGTTCCACGCCATTGACGTGCAAGCCAACCTCGAGCTTCGGCGGCAAGCCTTGCTCAGGTGGGTGCGATGTCGCCTGTGGTCTTCCCTGCATGGCTGATCCGAGAACGCGGAACTAGAACCGCCAGCACCGGGATTGGTTCCCGCAGTCGGCCCTTCGTGTCGACGAGCGCGCGGAATTTCGTTGTGAGGCCGCTTCGCAAACGGCCCAGATTCGACCTCCATCCCTTTTTTTGCCGTCGCGCCCTGCTGATGAACACGAACGACGGAGGTATCGTGCATCTGCCCATCCCCATCATGCGCCTTTACGATGGCATCCATCAGGCGATCTCAGACGCCAGCCTTCCGCCGTCGGTTGAAGCGATTGTAGACCGTCGTGCTCGGGCCTTAGCGCTCCCGGCAAGTCGCCCCAGGGCGCGCCCGAGCGCAGCACCCAGAAAATGCCGTTGAGAACCCGCCGGTCGTCGACACGTGGAACGCCGAGCGGCTTGTTGGGAAGATGCGGCTTGATCGCGTTCCACTCGAAATCCGTGAGCTCCTTCAGTGCATCTGCCGGGAGTCTCACCGAGTCCGCAGAATCATTTCATATCGCCTGCTCACAACTTATTTTGTGAGCAGGCCGAGGCCGCTCGAATCGAGGAGGGTAATGCGCCCCTGCGTTGTCTCGATCAGTCGCCGTGCAGCTAGCCCGCGTAAAACCCGCGAGATCACTTCGCGCGAGGTAGAGAGATGGCGGGCAATCTGTTCCTGTGTCATCGCGATTTCTGTCTCCCCCTTCGATCGGCGCAACAAAAAGGCAGCGACTCGTGCCTCGAGCCCCTGCGAAGCGGTCTCCTCGATCAAAGCCATTAGTTCGAATAACCGGCTCGATAGAGCGTTGAAAGTGAACCCCTGAATAGCCGCCTCGGCGGCGACCCTCGCGCGACGCAACATAGGCCATCGATAGACATGTCACTTCGGGGTCGACCGCGACTATTCGTGACACTGTAGGTCGGGCCTAGGTCATTTCTGTTCGACACACGCGCCGTTGATGGAGACCGTCATCTCATGGGAAGCGGCGTTCACGGCATATAATTCCACTGCGCCGTTGGAACGGTTGATGTTGCCTCCCTGATTTTTTTTATTTTTAAAGACGTAATAGGCGTCATTTTTTCGAATGAGGGCAAAAGTGTCATCAAGGGCGCTGACATTGCTCAGCTTCACCGCGGCGCCTCTGATCTCGATGGAAAATGGCGCGGACTGGCTTGAGTCGCTCTGTTGGGCGGAGACCTCGCACTGATATGTCACGGGCGCATCTTCAGCGAAGGCCCAACCCGAGCAGAACAAAGATATGATCGTCGCAATGGATAGTCGTGAATTCATTTCGCATGTCCTTTCTTTGGAAGCGTCGCCCTGCGCGTGCGGATGGGCGTCAACCGACCTCGCTGGCAGGCCGCCGTTGTCGCGAGATCGGCGCCAAACCAATCTTTGAGAACGCATTTCGGATTCAGTTCGTCCATTTGGTGAGCGTCTTTGAACGGGTTTCTCGCGCCGGGGTTTCGTCGCGGGATCACCCGTTTGGGCGCGAGAACAATTTTCCCACGCCGAGACCAGCCGCGAGGTTCAGGGCTGCGCAGCGTTCTTGCGATTCGGCTAGGGCCAAGTCCCGGATTGTCGAAAACAATTCGCTGGTTCTTCGAAAAAGCCACGTTGAAACAGCGAATTAAGATAGTGGTGGAGCCAGACGGAATCGAACCGACGACCTCTTCAATGCCATTGAAGCGCTCTCCCAACTGAGCTATGGCCCCGATCTATTCGGACGCCTCTTGGGGGAGGCCGGACGGCTTGACGTCGTCGCGCGCTGTATAGTTCAGCCGCGCGTCGCCTGCAAGCCCGCTCAACGAGGGCCGCCGCTCCGGCTGGGCCGGACCATCGACGGGTCTGGCGATGAAGTCATCTGCGCCCGACTCCACCCGGACGCCGCGGACGGGCCGATCGATAGCCGTCATCGTAACGGCTGCACGATGCGGGACCCCTTCGCGGGCAGATCGTTAACGAGGCGAACGCGCGCGCTCATGTGAAGACAGAGCTCTCAGCGCTTCTCTGCGAGAAAGGAATTCACCGTTTCCAAGAATTTCGCCACGGAAATGGGTTTCGACAAATAGGCTTCGCAGCCGCCCTGCAGGATTTTTTCCTCGTCGCCCTTCATCGCGAAGGCGGTGATCGCGATGACGGGAATGGCGCGCAGATCATCGTCCGCCTTGAGCATGCGGGTGACATCCAGACCGCTAATCTCGGGCAGCTGGATGTCCATCAGGATCAAATCCGGCCGGTGGCTGCGCGCGAGGGATAGCGCCTCGAAGCCGCTCTTTGTTTGCAGCGTCGCATGCCCATTAGCTTCCAAGAGATCATTAAAGAGCTTCATATTGAGCTCG
>JALHNR010000385.1 GCA_022843525.1 Methylocystis sp.
GGTCGTTCTTCGCGAGCTTGATCTGGTTGACACCTTCGAGATGGTCGACCGTTCCGACGTGCTCGCCGTCGGAGCCGAGCACTTCCATGTGCTCCGTGATCTTGTCCTTGATCGCCATGAGTTTCTCCTTGCATAAAAATTGGCGCCCTCCGCCTTTGGAGAACGCCTGAGGTCGCAAGGAGTTCGGAAAATCAGACGACGCTGCGTGCGGCGTCTTCGGGCGAGCGCACGGCTACCTGCCTGCCTTTGCCTTCTTCCACGACAACGACCGCGAAATTCGCGCGGCGTCCGCTCGCCGCGAAAGCTAGCGCCTCGCAGAGCGCGGAAAACGGTCGGCTGTCGCTTTTGGCGGCCGAAAAGGCACCCGAGCTTACGTTTTTAAGGCGTGTGGAAAGGACGCGATATGACATCGCGACCTTAACGCACGACCCCGCCAACGAGTTCCGTTTTCGCTTGCCGCGCGACCGGATTTCACAGCAGACTTGCCTTCCAAGGCCCACCGCAAGGGCCATGAATTGAGGGAGACCCGTATGAGTATTTTTGGAAGCATCATGGCTGCGATCTTCGGCAAGAACGAAGTGAAGGCCGATGGCACCCCGGCGAGCTCCAGCCCGCTGCCGATGGTGGACGTCGAAGCGATGATGGAAAAACTCGCGAAGGATAGCGGCCGCCCGTCCAACTGGCGCGTTTCCATCGTCGATCTGATGACGCTCCTGAAGCTCGACACGAGCCTGGCCAGCCGCCAGAAGCTCGCGAAAGAGCTTGGCTACACCGGCAATGTGAACGACACGGCGCCGATGAACATCTGGCTGCACAAGCAGGTGATGACCAAGGTCGCCGATGCCGGCGGAAAAATCCCGTCGGACATCAAGACCGCCTGATTCAACAGAGACAAGATAGAAAACGGCCCCTCACGGGGCCGTTTTTCTTTATAATGGGCTTTCAGAAAGCTCGTAGCGGCGGACAATCTGTGAGCGGCGCTTATGTGGACGTAAACGCGCGGCTGGTGTGGAGCAGAAGCAAGCTCCATCGCACTCGCTTTACTGTCGCGGTCACCGGCCTGGTCGCTGGCCTCGTCATAGCGCTGCTGGCGGACAAAGGACGCGATCTTGTCATCGGCTGGGGCTCGGTTGCCGTCTGCTTTCCGTGGTCGTTCTATGAACTTTACTGGTGGAAAAAGCCGAACACCGCGCTGATAGAGCTACTGCCGCAAGGCATTATCTTTCGCACGACCACCGAACATTTCATTGTGCCTTGGCAAGAAATCAAAGGCGTCGAGTCCACGAACATTCACACGACCTTCCGTGGAAAACCCGTCACGTTCAACAATGTGACGGTCGTTCTCGTCTCACAGCTTTTCTACGACCGCGTGATCCACGTCGACAACTTCATCATGCGCGGCCCCGGCTGGGACGCGAATTTCATTCCGAAAGGTGAATTGATGGAGGTCGCAATCCACCACGAAATTTTGCCATCTGTTACGGCGGAGACGGTTCGGCGGGAGGTGGAAGAAAGGTGGAAGGTGTTTGGGAAGGCGCCGCCTTTAGGCGTATAATTCAAGAACATAGCTGAGGAAGCGCGAATGCCACTTTGTGCAATTTGGGGTATTGAAGCAGAGCAGAATAACTCTGGTGGCCGTGATGGTCTTTATTTCGATTCACCTCGCGCGGGAGGGAAATATTTTCTTACTGGCTCCGCAGGTCGAAAGCTTGCCGAACTTTCTCCAACGGAAAAGACGTTATTGACATCGTGGCTTATGGACCAGCGCAAAAACGGGGTGGAGGTTCCTGAAATAAATTCAGTTGTTTTAAGGGACATCAAGACAAAGCAACCTTTGTCTTTTTCGGAGAGGGTAGCGAGATTCCTTGAATTCTGCGCGAAATCTTTGCATCGCTTCGATGGTACCGTGTCTCTAATTTACCAAAACAACGCCACAAAGGATGCAAACATCGTACTTGCAGTTTGCGAATTGGAAGACAGAAAGGACCTATGGTCCTTTACTCATATTGTTCGTGACATGGGCCTCCTCGAAATTGAAGCTACAATGGATAGCCTTCGTGCCGCGCCGACGGCCAGAGGTTGGCTCAGAATCGATGAACTACAGTCTGCGCGAACTCCAAGCGCGCAATGCTTCGTCGCAATGTGGTTCAATTCAACCATGGACGATGCTTACAATATTGGTATTCGACCGGCGATTGAGGAGGCGGGTTACGTTGCTATGCGAATCGACACAAAGGAGCATGCAAACAAAATTGATGACGAAATAATCGCGGAAATTAAGAGGTCAGCGTTTGTTGTCGCTGATTTTACCTGCGAACCGAACAGTGTACGCGGAGGAGTCTATTACGAAGCCGGATATGCAGGTGGACTTACAATTCCCGTAATATGGACATGTAAAACTACTTCCGAAAAAGATTTGCATTTCGATACTAGGCAATACAATCACATAATGTGGAAGGATACCGCAGAGTTGAAGGCGCGCCTAAAAAATAGAATTCTCGCAGTAATGGGCGAAGGTCCCAAGAAGATCAACTAGTCACATCCTCTTCGCCACTTCCTCCAGCATCACTTCAGTTGCGCCGCCGTCAAGTCCTTGAAACGCTGCCATATGCTTTTCACCGCTAGATCGACCGCTTTCTGGCCGTTCTTGTAGCCCACCGCATCGAGCATGATTGCCGTGCCGTCTGAGGCCGAGAACAGGAGCCGGTCTGGCTCTCGCCAGTTGCTGCGGCGGTTCTCCTTGTAGATGAGATCGATCTGATTGAGTGTCAGGTCGGCCCATGCATAGGGCTTCCCGCCAAAATTCACGCCGCTCTCCGAGACCGTCACCTTCGTCCCCGCCGGAGGCAGACTGGCGGCGCGTGCATCGAGATTTCTCGTCCACTTCCGGACATCGAAATAGTGGAACAGGCCGACAAAAGCCGCAAAGCCGCCCATGACGCCGATCACGGCAAAGACCGCCTGCACCGTAGTCAGCTTGTTTGCGCTGAACAGGACGCCTGCAAACAAAGCGCCATAGACCCACCCATAGATCCACCATTTCGAACGCTTGTAAGCGCGCGAGGCGCCGTCCTTGTCGAGGGCAACAGCCGTTTCCTCCGCGCCCGGTGTCCCGCTCATTTTCAGCTTGGTGATCCACGGGTCGCTCGCGGGTACTTCTTTTCCATCAACGGTCGCACGCATGACGATTAGCTATCCTTGTAAAACGGGATTGTATGGCGGCCACTATGCAGGAGATCGGCAGTAACGGAAATGGGAAAACAGTGACTTTGCAGTTACTTGAGGCGCCCAAATTCTCTTCGCGACTTCTTCCAGCATCACTTCCGTCGCGCCGCGGCCCCTTGCCCGCACTTCAATTCGTTGTCGCGTTTTACAGGCGGCCTTGAACGGCCTTCATCGCATTCCGAAATCGGTCGATCGTCACATTGTTCTCGAGCAGCGTTGCGCCAACTGGGGTCCTGCCGAGATAAATCAGTTGCCCCAAAAGCGCGAAATCGCAGAGATAAGGCGCTCCACCGAGCAGAAATGGGCCAGACTTCAACAAATCTTCTATTGCGGAAACATGGCGCTTTAAATCCGACAGTACATGATCGGGAGTCTTTCTGAGCGTTCCTTGCCCCTTCATCTGCCGATGAATGAGTTGGCTATAGCGCGCCTGAAACAGGCGTCCGATAATGCTTGTGCCGAAAGCCTTACTGAGGTTCTTGCGTCCCTCGGGCTCATGCCACTGGTAATATAGATTCACGAAGTAGAGCGATTCATCGCACCAGTCTTCTAGCGCATGGCACAGCCCGCGTTCCCTCGCGGAGGACGGAATGATTGCCGGTGACGGAAACAGTTTCTCGAGTTCATAAGCGATGTCGGTGGAGTCGACGACGATCCTTCCGTCAATATCCAGCGCCGGAACTTTGCCCACTTTGCCCCGGCGCTTGATCTCAAGCGTTGCACGGCCGAGCGGATTGACGCGAGTGTATGCGATCTTCTTGTAGTCGAGGATCGCCCGAACCTTAATACAGAAAGGCGACGGCGCCCAATCGT
>JALHNR010000386.1 GCA_022843525.1 Methylocystis sp.
CATCTCGCGACTGGCGCGCCAACGGCTCGATCGGAGTTTCGCCCGCTTTCATGGCCCGGGAGAATTTCTCTGGCCCAGCCCAAAGCGTCGAATTCAGTCCGCCCTCCCGGGCAAGGGACTGGACGATGCGCCCCTGCGCAACATCGGCGAGAAGACGCAGCGCGCGATAAAGGCTGGACTTGCCGGCGCCGTTGGCGCCAGTCACGACGGTGAGACGCCCCGGCGCAAGGACCAGATCGCGGATGGATCGATATCCGGAAATTGCAAGCCGCGTGATCACGGAGCCTCCTTTGGCGCGAATATCCGATGGACGGGCGTGAACGGGCAATGGCCGCCCTTCCAATAGAGAGCGCAAAGCCTTAAAGAGCGGGCATGATCTGGCTTATCTTCGCCTTGCTGACCGGCGCCGCGGTGATGGCGGTGCTGGCGCCGCTCGCCATGCGGAATGGGGCGCGGAATGAAAGCGCCGCCGACGTCGCCTTTTTCGAGGAGCAGATCGCCGAAATCGAGCGCGAACGCGCCGAAGGGCGTCTCGACGCGCCGGACGCTGACGCCGCGAAGACCGAGGCGGCGCGCCGGCTGCTGCGCGCGGAAGCCGCGCCAAAGGCGAGGGTCGTCTCCTCGCGCAAACTCGCGCTCGGCGCGGCCCTCGCCGCCATCGTGACCATCCCCGCCGTCGCGCTGACGCTTTATGCGCGGCTCGGCCATTCTGACATGCCGGATATGCCGCTGACGGCGCGGCTCGACTCCGCGCCGGACCGCAATGACCTCTCCGGCGCCGTCGCGCGCATCGAACAGCATTTGCGCGAGCATCCCGAAGACGGCCGCGGCTTCGAAGTCATCGCGCCATATTTGCTGCGCACGGGCCGCGGCGAAGACGCTGTCCACGCCTATTCGGAAGCGCTGCGACTTTTGGGCGCAACCGCGGCGCGACATGCGGCGCTCGGAGAAGCGCGCGTCGTCGTCGCTCAAGGCGCGGTGACGCCGCAAGCCAAGAAGGATTTCGAGGCGGCGCTCGCGCTCGATCCAGCGGCGCCAGAGGCGCAGTATTACCTCGGCGTGGCGGCCGCGCAGGCCGGCGACAAGGACAAGGCGATCGCCATCTTTTCAAAGATGGCTGCTGACGCGCCGGCCGACGCCGCTTATCTGAAGGCGGTCAACGCCCAGCTCGCCATTCTGCGAGGCGAAGCAAGCGCGCCGGTCGTCGCGCGCGGGCCGTCGAGCGAGCAAGGTAAAGCGATTGCGGCGATGCCCGCCGATCAGCGTCAGGAGATGATCCGCGGCATGGTGGATCGGCTGGCTTCGCGGCTCGAGGCGAAGGGGGACGACGTCGAAGGATGGCTGAAGCTCATTCGTGCCTACAGCGTTCTCGCCGAGACAGAAAAGGCGAAGAAAGCCGTGACTGAGGCGCGCAAGGCGCTCGCCAGCAAGCAAGATGATGTCGCCCGCATCGAGGCGCTGGCGAAGGAACTGAATATCGGAGGCTAGACGTTTCGCCTCTTCGCGAGAGCGGCCATACGTGGCCGCATGGGAGCGTTCTGAATAATGACGCGTAAGGGAAAGCGGCTGACGTTGATTGGCGGAGCGATGGCGATTCTCGGCGTCGCCGCCGGGCTTATGCTGTTCGCGCTGCGCGACAATATCGTGTTCTTCTACACGCCCTCGGAGCTTGCGAAGAAGCAGACGGCCTCCGGCGCGCGGCTGCGCATCGGCGGTCTGGTGAAGGAAGGCACGGTGGTGAAGAATGGCCAAGATGTGCGCTTCACCGTCACCGACAAGACGAGCGATCTCACGGTGTCCTACACAGGCCTGCTGCCGGATCTCTTCCGCGAAGGGCAGGGCGTCGTCGTCGACGGCGTGCTGCAGCCCTCCGGCGGCTTTCGCGCCGACAGCGTGCTGGCCAAACACGACGAACGCTACATGCCGCGCGACGTCGCCGACGCATTGAAGAAGCAGGGCGTCTGGCAGGGAGAGACGAAGTGAGCGTCGAAGCTACTGCAGTCGAGCCCCAAGGTTTCCTCATCCTGAGGAGCGAGCGAAGCTCGCGTCTCGAAGGACGAGAAAACCGCTCTTACCAGATTGCGCTGCGCCCTCGCGCTTCGAGACGCGCCTCGATCTCGGGCGTGCCCGAGATCGCCATCAAAATGCGCAAGTCGGGTAAACCCGACTTGCGGGCGCTCCTCAGCATGAGGGCGACTTTATCGTTGCGCCGCTGCCGAGGTCCGCATGTTCGTTGAAACCGGCCATTACGCGCTTGTCCTCGCACTCGCCCTGGCGCTGGCGCAATTCGTCATTCCCTTCATCGGCGCCCGGCTGAACGACGCGGCGCTGATGCGCGTCGCGCGCCCCGCGGCGATCACGCAATTCCTGTTCGTCGCGCTGTCATACGGCGCGCTGACCTACGCCCATGTCGTTTCCGACTTCTCGCTCGTCAACGTCATCGAGAATTCCCATTCGCTGAAGCCCTTCATCTATAAAATCTCGGGCGTCTGGGGGAACCACGAAGGCTCAATGCTTCTGTGGGTGCTCGTTCTCTCGTTGTGCGGCGCGCTGATCGCGATTTTCTCGAACGCGATGACCGACCGGCTGCGCGCCGACGCGCTCGCCGTGCAGGGGCTGCTCGGCGCGGCCTTTCTTCTTTTCATCCTGCTCACCTCAAATCCGTTCGCCCGCGTCGCGCCGGCGCCGTGGGAGGGCCGCGACCTCAATCCGATCCTGCAGGACCCCGGCCTCGCGATTCATCCGCCGCTGCTCTATCTCGGCTATGTCGGCTTTTCGATCGTGTTCTCTTTCGCCGCCGCCGCGCTCATCGGCGGGCGCATCGACGCCGGCTGGGCGCGCGTCATTCGCCCATGGACTCTCTTCGCCTGGATCGCGCTGACGCTCGGGATCGCCATGGGGTCGTACTGGGCCTATTACACGCTCGGCTGGGGCGGCTTCTGGTTCTGGGACCCGGTCGAGAACGCGTCGCTGATGCCCTGGATCGCCGGCACGGCGCTCGTGCACAGCGCCGCCGTGATGGAAAAGCGCGAGGCGCTGAAGGTCTGGACGATCTTTCTCGCGATCCTGGCCTTCTCGCTCTCTCTGCTCGGCACCTTCCTCGTGCGCTCCGGCGTGCTGACGTCCGTGCATGCCTTCGCGAGCGATCCCGACCGCGGCGTGTTCATTCTCGCCATTCTGGTCTTCTTCATCGGCGGCGCTCTTGCGCTCTTTGCGCTGCGGGCCGGCGCGCTGCCGGTCGGCGGCCTGTTTTCGCCGATCTCGCGGGAAGGCGCGCTCGTTCTCAACAATCTGCTGCTTTCGGCGTGCTGCGCCACCGTCGTCATCGGGACGCTCTATCCGCTGGCGCTCGAAGCGATCACCGGCGAGAAGATTTCGGTCGGCGCGCCTTTCTTCAACACCGTGCTGATCCCAATCGCGCTGCCGCTCGCCTTGTTGATGCCGATCGGCCAGATGCTCGCCTGGAAGCGCGGCGATCTCGCCGCCGCCTTGCAGCGGCTGCGCATCGCCTTCATTGTCGGCGTCCTCGCGACGGCCGCTTTCGGCGCTTGGTACGGAACGCCCTTCCTCTCCATCGTTACCGCCGGCATCGCGATTTATCTCGTCGTCGGCGCTTTGAGCGATCTCGCGCTGCGCGTGCGGGGGAGCTCGGGGCGCGCGAGCCTGAAGCGGCTCGCCGGCCTGCCGTTGTCGGTCTTCGGCACGTCGATCGCCCACGCCGGCATGGGGCTGACGCTGCTCGGCCTCGCCGCGACGGGTTGGGGCGTCGAAACCATCGTGGCGATGAAGCCTTCGAGCTTCTACGACGTCGGTCCCTACCAGATCGGCATCGAATCGGTTTCGCCGCGCCAGGGGCCGAATTATTCCGAAGTCTTTGCGGTGATGGCGGTGCGCAAGGATGGCGCGACGCTCGCGACGATCGAACCGGCGAAGCGTTTCTATCAGGCGCGGCGCATGGCGCGCTCGGAGGCGGGCATTGTCACGCTCGGCCTCGGGCAGGTTTATGCGGCGATCGGCGA
>JALHNR010000387.1 GCA_022843525.1 Methylocystis sp.
TCGCCCCGACAGTTCGCGCACGGCGCCAAGTTCCATGAGCCGATCGAACAGACGCCGCACGCTGCGCTCAGAGAGCTTGGCGTTTTTCGCGGCGCGCGCCGGCGCAACGCAATCATCGGCGAGCATCATCTCGATCACCTGCGCCGCGCTCTTGGCCCGCAATTTCGGCGCGGCGTCGAAAAGTTTTTGCGTCTGGCGCGACAAGCCGCCAGCGAGATCGATCGCCTCACACGCTGCAAAGGCGTAAGCGCTCGCCAACGCGGTCGACCAGTCGCGATCGGCCGGGCGCGGTCGACGGCCGTTTGGATCGCGGCGCAATGCGGGGTGAAGGATCACGGTTGCCAGCAGCGGAATCGGCGCCTGCCAGCCGAGTTTTTGCGCCAGGGCGGCGTCGGCAAGCCAGAACGCGAAAATCTCCGCGTCGATCGCGGGGACGGCCGCCAGGTCATGCATCGCCCTTGCGCTCACGCCCGCCGCCGCGGCCAGCGGATCATTGGCGCTTGTCACGATTTCTCGCAGCGCGTCGGCGAGCCCGTGCGCGTCCATGGCGCCTTGCGCCCTGATATGTTCGGCGGCCGCCGACAAAGTCTGCGCGTCGAATTTCACGGCGCGCGACGCGAGGAGTCGAAACAGCCGATGAACGCGTCCGGCCGGGCTGGTCTCGACGCCGACGCCGGAAAGATGCTCGGCGTCGCGGAGCGCCGCTTCGTCCTCGCGCAGCCGCGCGAGACGTGCGCAGGTCGCCGCGGCTTTCAGCGCCAGGCGCTGGCGCAGCGCGCCGGCAAAAACCGGTTCGACGCCGAAGATTTTGCCGGCGCTCGAAACATCGACTGAGTCGCTGCTGGCGCTCGATATATCGGCGCCAGTCCCTAAGCCGGCGCTCGAAACATCGACGCCGGCGCGCAAAATCTGATCGAGATGGGCGATCCCGGCGCCGGCGAAAAACATCGCATTCCTGTCGCCGCCGGCGCCGCCGTTGAGCCGCGCCCAACGCGGAAGCGGCTGGATTTCTGGAAGATTTGGAGGGAGCGACGGGTCTCGAGGACGGCTTCGCACGACGCGCCGCGACCGCCCCATCGCCACGGGTTCAAGGCTCAACGGGTCGGGCGAATCATGTTCCAGCATGCGGGGAATCGTAGCCCCGGCACCAATCCGGCGGCAAGGACAGCGGCGCTTTATGCTTAAATTTTACGCCAATCCGCCGCGCTTGTCGTTCCTCCATTATGTCCGATAATGTGCGCTTATCGGACATGATTCGAGATCCCCACGGCGGCGGGCGAAAACGATCGAAAACCCCCGCCGCCAGCCTGCCGAGGCGTCGGATTTTTTCCGCTCGAACGGCGCGGACCCCCAACCGAAAGTCAAAAGAGGGACGAGATGGCTGACATCGACGATCCGTTCGAGAGCGGCCAGGCGCCCCTCACAGAACGGTCCCCCTCCCCCCATCTCACTGCGCTCTCCGAAAAGGCCCGCGATTACGCCCGCAACGCCCGCTCGGACAACACCCGGCGCGCCTATGACGCCGACTGGCGGCAGTTTGCCGCCTGGCTGCGCCGCCAGGGGCTCGACCCGCTGCCCCCGGACCCGCAAACCGTCGGCCTTTATCTCGCCGCTTGTGTGGGCGGCGAGCGGGGTCGCGCGCCGGTTTCGGTCGCCACGCTGGAGCGACGGCTCGCCGGCATCTGCTGGCGCTACCGGCAGCTCGGAGCGCCGCTCGATACGAGTGAGAGGCATATTTCGACCGTGCTCGCCGGCATTCGCCGCGCCCACGCCCGCCCGCCGCTCCAGAAGGAGGCGATTTTCGCCGACGAATTGCTGGCGATGATGGCGACGCTCGAGATGGATCTGCGCGGCATCCGCGACCGCGCCATTTTGGCGATCGGCTTCGCCGGCGGCCTGCGCCGTTCGGAAATCGTCGGCCTCGATTGCGGCCCCGACCAAACCGAAGACGGAACCGGCTGGATCGAGATTTTTCCTGCTGGCGAGGATATATCGAGCGCCAGCAACAACGACGGCGGCCTGTTGCTCACCATCAATGGCAAGACCGGCTGGCGCGAGGTCGAGATCGGCCGCGGCTCCAGCCCCCTCTCCTGCCCTGTCGCGCTGCTCGAGACCTGGATGCGGCTCGGGCGGATCAACCATGGCCCCTTGTTTCGACCGATCGCGCGCAAGAACGGCGGCGTTTCCGCCAACCGGCTGACTGACAAGCATGTCGCCCGGCTGGTGCAGAAAACCGCCCTCGCCGCCGGCATACGCGGCGAGCTGACCGAGGGCGAACGACGGCGCGCCTTCGGCGGGCATTCGCTGCGCGCCGGCCTCGCCTCCTCGGCGCAAATCGAAGAGGTCCATGTGCAAAAGCATCTCGGCCACGCCAGCCCTGAAATGACCCGGCGCTACCAAAGGAAACGTGACCGATTTAGGGTTAACCTCACCAAGGCGGCTGGGTTGTAAACGACGGCGTTCCCATCGGCCTTCACTGCGCGCTCCTGATATAGACCGCTGCGAGGACCTCTGGTATTAATACCCCTTTGGGGTATATTGCGCCGATGAAAAGCGCGTCGTTTATCACCGTTGTCGAGACGGCGCCCTATCTGGCCGACGCGGTCCAGCTGATGGACGAAGCTGAAAGGATCGAAGTGGTCAACACGATCGCTGCCGATCCTCAAGCAGGAGACGTGATCCCCGGCACAGGCGGGTTGCGAAAAGTTCGCATTCCGCTGAAAGGCCGAGGAAAGAGAGGCGGAGCGCGGCTCATCACCTTCTTTCACGACGCAGACATGCCGGTGTTTCTCATCGCGGTCTACGCCAAGAATGTGCAAGGCGATCTCGACTCCAGGCAACGCAAGGCGGCGACGGCGCTCACCACGGCAATTCGCGCTCAGTTCGGGAGGTAGCGGTATGGACGGCAAGGATTTCGGCAAGCTGATCGCGGGCCTCGAAGATGCTCTGGCCTACGCAAAGGGACGTAAAAGCCCCGGCGCGCGCGCGCATCGCGTCAAGGTCGATCGCTCGTTCATCGCGGAAACCCGCCTTAAGGCGGGTCTGACGCAGGAAGAATTCGCAAAGGTCACCGGCGCCTCTCTGGGGACCGTGCGCAAATGGGAACGCGGCGAACGTTCGCCGTCCGGCGCCGCCGGCATGTTGGTGCGCATTCTCGCGCGTGATCCGGCCCTGGTGATCAAGGAGGCGGGTCTTGCAAAGACCGTCACCCGCCGGCGCTCGAGCCGGTCCGACAAAGCCGCATGACCCAACTTTCCAGGAAATTACAGGCTTGGTTCGCCCCGACAAAGTCGATGCGCGGATAGAAAGCGTTCTGGGAATCAAGGGCGGCGCACCCGTTATCAAGGGCGCGCGCATCACTGTCCATATCGTCGAAGCGCGGTTATTGAACGTCGAAAGTCTCGACGAGATCGCCGCAGAGAACCTGATGTGCCGCGTGAAGCTTTAGCGGCGGCCGCGCTCTTCGCCAAAGCGCATCCCCTCCCCGGCTGAGCCCAGATTGCGGCGCGCCGGCGGGGAATCTGATGATCGCCGTCGTCGATCAACGATCTCGATTTGGCGCGCAAGGCCTGCGCGTTTCATTGCCTTTCGTTCGCCGATTGAGGAGCCGAAGCCTCCGCGAATGGCGGCAACTGGCCATAGGTGGCGGCGGCGGTCAGCGCCTGCGCGGCGATGTCGCCCGACCGGGTCAAAAGATCGGTGGGCGACGCCTTCCCTTCCGCGGCCATTGGGCCAAGCTCTATAATTGCGACCAGCGCATCGGAAAGGATGGCGAGTTGGGTCGTCGTATCGGTCATGGCGTCCGCGCTCCTTCGATCCGCGACGATAATCGCCAAATTCACGGCAAGGAAACCCTCCGGCAAAATTGATCATCCCGCTTGCCGCCGTTCACGCGCGGCCTTTGCGGCCTTGCCGCGCAGCAGCGCCATCAGCACAGGTCCCAGCGAAAACTCCCCTGCCCGCGCCTTAGTGGTCAGAACCCGCAAATAGCCGCCGGCGGATTTGATTTCTTCGCCCCT
>JALHNR010000388.1 GCA_022843525.1 Methylocystis sp.
CGGCGATGTCCCAGTCGCGCGCATTAGGCCCGGCGACCACGATATCATGCCGGCCGGAGGCGATGTCGGCAAGTCGCAGCGCGAGCGAGGGCGTTCGCGGCGCCATTACGAATCCCCGAGGCGACGCGGCCAGCCGGTCCTGCACCGCACGAGGCGCGACGAGCGCCGCGCCGGCTATTTCGGCGCGCTGCGGCGCGACGAGGGGCAAGCCGTTGAGGAAGGCGCCGAGCCCGAGCGCGCCGATATAAGTCTCGCCCAGCGCCGGCGCGTGGATGATTCCGGCGACCGGCCGACCGTCAACCACCAGAGCGATGGAAACCGACCAGCGCGCATCGCCCCGCGAAAACGCGTGCGTTCCATCGATCGGATCGACGACCATCACGGCGTTGCGGGTCAGCCGCTCGGCCGTGTCGATGCTCTCTTCAGAAAGCCACGCCGCCTCGGGCGCGATCCGCGCCATCTCCTGGAACAGGAACCGATCGACGGCGAAATCCGCCTCCGTGACCGGCGAGCCGCCGCCCTTGTAGGACACTGCGGCGGTCGTAGTTTCGCCCAGGCGGAAATAGGCCATGGCGATGTCGCCGGCCCTTCGCGTGACGCTCTCGAGTTTTGGAAGAAAAGCGGCGAGTTCTGCTTGGCTGGAGCCCATCATGAGGAGGAGTAGGCGACGCGCCGGCGGGCCGCAAGCGGGCGCGTCGCGCAGAATAGGTGCAATTTGAACGAATTCGTTTTCATGGACTTCACTCTCATCGCCTAAATCACACGTAGAAGCAATGATTTACGTGCTGTTCACCAGGCTTTTTAGGGCCTTCGCGGGCAGGCTGCGGCAATATAAGCGCCGACACGGAATTCAAGCCGCAAGGGAGCGATCGATGGATGAGGCCAATACAGCGCGCAGGATCGAGGAAAAGGTCTTTGTTCAGCGTGATCGCCGCGCCGACGGCGGAGCCCGGCGCATCCGCGTGACCCGGGACGACGTCTTGATCTCGCGTCGCTTCAGCGGCGTCTCCATGGTCATCTCGGTGCCCGTCACCGCCTATCGCGGGGTCGCCCTCGAGGTGCAGCCCGCGGACGACGGATCGCCGCGCTACGTTCTGTCGCTGGCGCACCGCGACCCGGACCTCGACATTCTCCTCCGCGATACTCAAGACTGCGGCGCCGCCGCGTCGGACTGGCGTCACTGGGCGGCCTGGCTGGGGCTGCCGCGCGTCACTGACGAGGATGGCGCGTTGCATTCGCTTGAGGGCGCCGGCGAAGCAATCGCCGCCGCCTCGCCGCGCCGCCGCTGCGAGACCAGTCTGGGCAAGCGTCGTCCGCGATTTCTCATCCGCCGCAAGGCCGGCGACTCCCGCCGCACGAAGGTCGTGCATGGCGACGAGCGCGAGATCATTTCTTATGAATGAAGCGTCTCCTGCGCGGCCGACGCGCCAAGGACGATCTTCTCGAAGCCTTCGCGGATTTCCTGCTCCTTAAGCTTCCTGCCGATGAAGACGAGGCGCGACTCGCGCTTCTCGCCTTCTTTCCATTCTCGCTGCAAATCGCCGTCGAGGATCTGATGGACGCCTTGGAACACGAACCGCCGTGGCTCGTCCTTGAAGGCGATGATTCCCTTGCTGCGCAGAATGTCCGGTCCTTCGCGCTGAATGAGATCGTTCAGCCAGGGAACGAAGCGTTCGGGGTCGACCGCGCCTTCGTGGCGGATCGAGACGGAATGCATCTCGTCGTCATGGAAATGCTTCAACCCGGCGTGGGGCGCGGGATGATTTTCATGCGCGTGGCCATGCTCATGCTCATGACCGTGCTGATGAGCGTGGTCGTGATGATCATGGTCGTGGTGATCATGGCCGCAATCTGGACTGCACTCATGATCATGGCCATCGTCATGATCGTGACCCGACTCCTCGGCTTCGAGGAACGCCGGCTCGATCTCCAGAATTCGGTCGAGGTCGAAGGCGTTGCGCTCCAAAACCGCCTGCAAGGGAACGTCCGACCTCACCGCCCGATGCAAAGCGGCGTAGGGATTGATCGCGCGGATGCGGCCTTCGACTTCCGCGAGCTCATCGGCTGAGACGAGATCGGTCTTGTTCAGGACGATCACATCGGCGAAGGCGATCTGACTCTTCGCTTCCGGCGCGTCCTTCAGCCGTTCGCCAAGCCATTTGGCGTCGGCGACGGTCACCACCGCATCGAGCCGCGCCGCCTCCTTGACGTCGGCATCCATGAAGAAAGTCTGCGCCACGGGCGCCGGATTGGCGAGGCCGGTCGTCTCGACGATGATCGCGTCAAACTTGCCGCGTCGGCGCAGCAGGCCGTCGAAGATGCGGATGAGATCGCCGCGCACGGTGCAGCAGATGCAGCCGTTGTTCATCTCGAAGACTTCTTCGTCGGCGCCGACGACAAGGTCATTGTCGATGCCGATCTCGCCGAATTCATTGACGATGACGGCGTAGCGCCGGCCATGCTGCTCGGTGAGAATGCGGTTGAGAAGCGTCGTCTTGCCGGCGCCGAGATAGCCGGTGATGACGGTGACGGGGACTTTCTCGGTCAAGGTCTTCTCCTGCGAGAGGGCAGTCGGCTTTCGGCGATCGGCCGGCGGAACGCCGATCCTTGATTTCCTGCCGCCGACCGCCCCTTAGGGCGCCAGGGCTTTCGTCAATTCTCTTACATTGTGGCGCATCATGTCGATATAGGTTGCGCCATCGCCTTTGGCGTCAGACAGCGCATCGGAATAGAGAACCCCGCCGACGTGGGCGCCGGTCTCGCTGGCGATGCGCTTGGCGAGGCGCGGATCGGCGATGTTCTCGACAAAGACCGCCCGCACCTTATGCGCCCTGACCGCGTCGATGATCTTCGCGACGTCGCGGGCGCTGACGTCAGCCTCTGTCGACACGCCCTGCGGGGCGATGAATTCGACGCCGTAGCGCGCGGCGAAATAGCCGAAGGCGTCATGCGTCGAAACCACCCGGCGACGGTCCTGGGGAATGGCGGCGATGGCCTGCTGGATTTCCGAATCAAGCGCGTCGAGCTTGGCGAGATAGGCGTCGGCGTTGGCCTTATAGGTCTGGGCGCCCTCAGGATCGACTGCCGTCAGCGCTTCCCGGATCGCCTCGACATAAACTTTGGCGTTGGCGACGTCCTGCCAGGCGTGCGGGTCTTGCCCCTCTTCGTCCTTTCGCGCAGTGACGCCTTTGCCCAAGGTGAACACCTCGCCCTTGCTTTTGGCGGCGGTGACGAGACGGTCGAGCCAGCCTTCAAATCCGAGTCCGTTGACGAAAATCAGCCGCGCGTGCGCGATGCTGCGGCCGTCGGCCGGACTGGGCTGGTAGACATGGGCGTCGCCGTCGGGACCGACGATCGTGGTGACAGCGACCCGGTCGCCGCCGACCTGGCGCACAAGATCGCCGATAATCGAAAAGCTGGCGACGACGGGTATTTTCTGCGCCTCCGCCATCGCTGGCGCGACGCATGCGGCGAATGAAAGCGCTAGCGCGCTGCGGCGTGTAAGCATCGCTCTATCCTTCAAGATGCCGGCGCGGCCGCTTCAATCGCAGCACGCCGCCGGCGCGGCCAAAAATCATCGAGAAAAAATAGACGACGCCCGCGGCCAGAATGATGGCGGGTCCCGTCGGCGCGCTGGTCTCGTTGGAGAAGACGAGACCGCCGTAACAGCACAGGGCGCCGATCGCCGCGGCCAGGGGCAGGGCGACGGCGAGATCGCGCGTCCACAACCGCGCCGCCGCGGCGGGAAGCATCATCACGCCGACGGCCATCAGCGTGCCAAGCGCATGAAAGCCCGCGACGAGATTGAGCACCACCAGGGCGAGGAAGAGGAAGGGCGTGAATTCGCCAAACGAGCTCGTTTGCCGCAAGAACAGAGGATCGAGCGTATCCAACACCAGCGCCCGGTAGAAAACCGCCAGCAGAACGAGCGTGAGAGTCGAGACGCCGACAAGCAGCAGAAGCGCCGCGTCA
>JALHNR010000389.1 GCA_022843525.1 Methylocystis sp.
TGTTGTAGGAATGCTGACCGGCTTCGGCTGTGAGATCGAAGGAATAGGCGTCCTTCATCAGGAATTCGCGCGAGCGCATCACGCCGAAACGCGGCCGCACCTCGTCGCGAAACTTCCACTGGATATGAAAGAGATTGAGCGGCAGATCCTTGTATGAGCGCACAAAGGCTCGAAAGATCTCGGTGATCATCTCTTCATTAGTCGGGCCGTAGAGCATCTCGCGGTCATGGCGGTCGGCGATGCGCAGCATTTCCTTGCCGTAGGCGTCATAGCGTCCCGACTCGCGCCATAGATCGGCGGGCTGTATGGTCGGCATCAGACATTCGATGGCGCCGGCGCGGGTCTGCTCCTCGCGGATAATGGCGTTGATCTTGTTTAAGACCCGCAACCCGAGCGGAAGCCAGGCGTAAATCCCGGCCGACTCCTGTCGGATCATGCCCGCCCGCAGCATGAGCCTGTGCGAGACGATCTCGGCCTCTTTCGGCGTCTCGCGCAGGATGGGCAGAAAATAGCGGGAAAGGCGCATGTGGGATCCAGTTGGACGAATCGAAGAGCGGCGAGCATAGCCCTTTCGCCGCCCGGAAAAACGGCGCGGGCGGAGCTTTTGAACCCGGCGTGGCCAAAAACGCAAGCCGAAGGCGCCTTCCCTTTTAGCCGAGCCCGGCCCATTTCGGGATCATGAACGCTTGAGGAGGCCGGCATGGGCGAAGCTATCGGCAAGGCGAAAGGGGAGTCTGCGAACAGACATCCCTGGGGAAGCGTCCGCGACAATCCCGAGTTCAGTCGCTTCGAACTCGACATCGGTGGCGAGACGGCGCTCGCCTATTACCGCATCGACAATGACGTGATGGTCTTCACCTCGACGCAGACGCCGCCGAGCCTGCGCGGTCAAGGCGTCGCCTCCGAACTCATCCGCAACGCCCTGGAATTCGCGCGGGCGCGCGGCCTGAAGGTTCAGGGCGACTGCGCCTTCGTCGCGGATTATGTGGAAAAACATCCGGAGTTTCAGGATCTGCTGCCCTAAGCGATCGACTCGCCGGCGGCCTTCTGTGCGCCGGAAAAAAAGGCCTCGACACTGCGTCGAGGCCTCTTTCAATTCGTCGCCTCCGCTCGACTGCGCCGGCTATTTCACCACCGGCATGGTGTAGGACAAAGCTCCGATATTGCCCTTGTCGCCCTTGAAATGCGCATGGCACATCACGCAGTTCTCGGACACGACGGGTATCCCGGTCGCCATGCGCAGATAGCGCTTGCCGTCCTTTTCCATGACTTCTTCGTAAACCTGCTCGCCGCCGCGCAGCCTTTTCGCCGCCGTCTTTTCAAAGGCGTCTTTGGGCTCGTCGTCGGGATCGCCGACTTTGTCGGTCAGCCCGATCAGCCTGACGTCGTACCAGCCGTTCTTTTTCATCGCGGCGAAGAGCGCCTTGGCCGCCGACGCGGCGGATGGGTCCGACGGGTGTTTGACGTAAGTTTCGTCGATCAGCACCACGGCCGTCTTGAAGACGTCATCGAGCATTTTGATATGCTGCCGCGTGCGCTCGATCTCGGGATCTTTGATCGGGGCGGCGTTTTCGGCGGATGCGACGAGCGTCACGCCGGCCAGTCCGCCGACCATCGCAACCGCCATAACAATCTTTCTCTTGATTCCCTTGGTCATCTCTTCCTCCCGGCCCCGGGCGACCGCCTGTGGGCGCATGGGCGCCAACTTCGCTCACGACTGCTGCGTGACGGTCATTGGATGAGGGCGGGCGGAAAAGGTTCCCGAATTTTTATGTGGCGATGACAATCGCGCCAGAACGGCGCGCACGCTTTGCGCGCAGCGCGCCCCTCCGAAAGGAAACGCCTCCATGACGAAGGGGCCGATGTCCTTTTCCAGCTCGTCGCGAATGAGACGGCGGGCGCGATGCAGGCGAGTTTTCACCGTCTCCGGCCGCAGTTCGAGGATTTGCGCGACCTCGGCGACGGAGAGCCCCTCAATGACGCGCAGAACGAAAACCAGGCGAAAATCCTCGGGAAGCCTCTCGGTCGCCTGCTCGACGAGACGCAGAATTTCGCGTTGGGCCAGAGATTTCTCGGGATCGTCGCAGTCTTTCGCCTGTGATGAGAAAGCCTCTCCCTCGTTTTTCTGCGCGCCGAAGACATGAATGAGCTTCGTCCGGCGCCTCACGCGCAGCCGCGCCGCGGCCTCGTTGATCGTGATCCGCGCGAGCCAGGTGGCGAGCGCGGCCTCGCCGCGAAATTCGTCGAAATGCGTGAAGGCTTTGAGGTAGGCCTCCTGGACCACGTCCTCGGCCTCATGACTGTCGAGCACGATGCTGCGCGCGATGCGATAGAGACGGCGGTTGTTCTGCGCCATGATGAAGCGCAGCGCGTCTTCTTCACCCGCGAGAGCGCGGGCCGCGAGCAAGCGCTCGTCGCGCCGATCCATCTCCGGCGTCGTTTGCGCCGCATGCGCCGTCCCGCCCATCAGATTGGTCCCTTTCGCCAATCAAGGATAGGCCTTCTCGCGCGCGACCATAGATCCAGTGGCGGCGCATTCATGCGGGCCAGCGCGGATGGGAGAGCCCTACGCCTCCGCCTCCGCGGCGAGCTCCAGCCATTGTTCCTCAGCGGCGGCGAGCGCCTGCGCGAGTTCCTCGCGCTGCGACGCCAGCCGCGCCGCCTCCTGCGGATTGCGCGCGAAGGCGTCGGGCGCGGCGAGCGCCTCGTCGACGCGGGCGATCAGCTGCGTGAACTTCTCGACGCGCGCCTCGGCGGCGGCGAGCTTGCGCCGCGCCTACCCGACGTCGCGGCGTCTTGGCGCCTCTTGCTTTGCCGCCTCTTGCGTCGGCGTCGCCGGCGCGCGCCTTGGCTCTTCATCGCGCGATTTCGAGAGCACCTGCCGCGCATAATCGTCCATATCGCCGTCAAAGGCGCGCACGGTTCCGTCATCGACCAGCCACAGGCGATCGGCGCAGGCCTCGAGCAGATAGCGGTCATGCGAGACCAGAACGACGGCGCCCTCGTAATCGTTGATCGCCTCGATCAGCGCGGCGCGGCTGTCGATGTCGAGATGGTTCGTCGGCTCGTCGAGGATCAAAAGATGCGGCGCGTTGAAGGTGGCGACGCCGAGCAGCAGCCGCGCCTTCTCGCCGCCCGACAGCTTGGCGATCACGGTTTCGGCGCGCGCGCCGGAAAATCCGGTCTGCGCCGCGCGGCCGCGAATGCGCGCCTCGGGGGCGCCCGGCATCAGCCGCGCGAAGACGGCGTAAGGCGTCTCGCCCTCATTCAGATCGTCGACCTGATGCTGCGCGAAAAATCCCGCCTCGAGCTTTGGCGCGCGCACCATCTCGCCGCCGCAGGGCGCCAGCCGGCCGCCGAGCAATTTGGCGAAGGTCGACTTGCCATTGCCATTTGCGCCGAGCAGGCCGATGCGGTCGTCGTTCGAGATCGACAGCGTGAGCCGCGACAGCACGATTCGATCGCCATAGCCGACCGCCGCTTTCTCCAGCGCGATGATCGGCGGCGACAGCGGCTTCTCGGGCGACGGCAGACGGATCGGCAGGACCGAATCGTCGACGATCGCCGCGATCGGCTCCATTTTGGCGAGAAGCTTCAAGCGCGACTGAGCCTGGCGCGCCTTCGTCGCCTTGGAGCGGAAGCGATCGACGAAGGCCTGCAGGTGTTTGCGCTGCTCTTCCTGCTTCTTGGCGCCCTTGACGGCGAGGAGCTGCGCCTCGCGCCGCTGTTTTTCGAAGGAGGAGTAGTCGCCCTTATAGAGCGTCAGTCTTCCCCGCTCGAGATGCAGAATATGCGTGGCCACGTCGTCGAGCAGATCGCGGTCATGGCTGATGACGACGACGCTCGCCGGATAGCGCGACAGGTAGTCGACGAGCCACAACGTGCCTTCGAGATCGAGATAATTGGTCGGCTCGTCGAGGAGCAGCAGGTCGGGCTGCGCGAACAGCACCGCCGCCAAGGCGACGCGCATGC
>JALHNR010000390.1 GCA_022843525.1 Methylocystis sp.
CCTTGCGCTGTCGCAGGAGCCTTGGCTGCGCTTTTGCGCCTTGAAGGGATTTCCGCCCGGCGAATTCGTCGAATTTCGCTATGCGGCGAGCCTCTATGATGCGCCGGTGCGGCCAATCCTGCGATTCTGGATTGGCGAGGAATTTAGAGAGCACATTCTGCCTTCGCCCTGCGAAGGCGCCGGGATTTGGATCGGGCGCGTTCCGCGCGAGACGCGCGAGGTCTGGATCAGCCCGACGAATCGGACCGGACCTTTCAACTTTCGCATCCTGGGCGGGCGGCGGGTGAGCCGCTTCGAAGCGCTACGCAAAGCGGCGGCGGCGCCAAAGCGTCTGTTCTTCGCCCTGTCGGCCGATATGGTCGGACTGACGGAGGAAGCGGAGCTCAACTGGCGCTGGGCGCTCGGCGCCGCGCCGATGTCGGCTTACCCGTCCTGGCGCGCCGCGCGAACCCGCGGGAGCGACTCTCGCTTCGACCAGCCTCGGAGCGAATGGGCGATAGCGCCGAAAGTGATCGCGCTGGTGGACGGTCTCGGCGCCGCGCCGCGAGACATCGAAACGACGCGCGCGAGCGTCGCGGCGCAGACCTATCCGCAGTGCGCCTTCGTCACAACGACAGACGGGACGCAGTTCGACGCTGATCTCGTGCTGCCGCTCGTCGCCGGCGACCGTCTGACGCCCGACGCCTGCGCCTGCTTTGTCGAACATTTCGGCCGCCATCCGCAACACGCCATCGCCTATGCGGATGAAACCGTCGGCGAAGGCCACGCCTTGCGCCCGGTCTATAAACCTGGCTGGAGCCCGACGCTTCATCGCTTCGAAAATTACGTCGGCCGCGCCGCCTGCGTTCGCGCAAGCCTTCTCGCCGCGGAAGCCGGCTGGGGCGACGCCAACGCCGACGAACTGATCGACCGGCTGCTGTCACGCGCGGGATACGACGACGTCGGCGCGCTGCGCCGGCCTTTGTTTCGCCTTGCGCGCGCAGTGCGCGGGCGACGAACGACGATTGACGCTGTATTCCGCGGCCCGCCGCCCGCGGTGAGCGTCATCATTCCGACGCGCGACCGCATCGATCTGCTCGCGCCCTGCCTCCACAGTCTGCTGCGCAAGAGTCTCTATCCTCGATTCGACGTCATTGTCGTCGACAATGACAGCGTCGAGCCGCGCACGCAGGCGCTGCTGCATGGGCTGCAAGCCCAGGACCCTAGGCTCAAGGTCCTGCGCAAGTCAGGCGCCTTCAATTTCTCCGCCCTATGCAACGCCGGCGTGGGCGCGGGGCGCGGCGACTACCTGGTTTTCCTCAACAACGACACCGAAGTGGTGACGCCGGACTGGATCGAGCGACTGCTCTTTTTTGCGTCGGCGCCGGATGTCGGCGCGGTCGGCGCGAAACTCCTTTATCCCCGCGGCCGCGTTCAGCACGTCGGCGTCTTGCTCGGCATGGGCGGCGTCGCAGGCCATTTCGGCGCCGGCCTGAACGAAGACGATCACGGCTGGATGGGCCGAAATGTCTTGCCGCACGACGTCGCAGCGGTGACCGGCGCCTGCATGATGATCGAACGAAGCAAATTCGACGCCGTCGGCGGCTTCGACGAGATTGATCTTCCCGTCGAGCTGAACGACGTCGACTTATGCCTGCGACTGGCGGCGCGAGGCTGGCGCACGATCTGCAATCCGCAGACGCTTCTCATCCATCGCCAGTCGGCGAGCCGCGGCGGCGGCGCGCTTCGTCTGCAGCGCGTCTATGAGACCGAGCGCAGGGCGTTTTACGAGCGCTGGCGCGCCGTCATTCGCGACGACCCGCATTTCCATCCGGGCCTGTCTCTTTACGCCCCTAGCGAAGCTTTGCCGTGACGCTGGTCCGCTTGCGCCAGGACCCCGACCCGCCTAATTTGCGGCGCGGGAAAACTGTCTGCTCCGCCCGAATGATAGGGCCGCCAGGGACCGACCGCGCGTCAGCGCGCTTAGGCGATTCAGCCTCAGTTAACATGCGTAGCGCATGAACAGGTCAGCGACTTGAGGGTAGATGAGCACGCATAGGGCTCCAAGACCGCCTAAACTGTCCGAAGTCATCGCCACCGCGCAGAACGTGGCGCGCTTCTCGTCGACGAAGGCGGTGGAGATTCTCGGGCCGCTGACGACAAGGGACGGCGCGAGCCGTCTGCCGACGCTGATTCGCGAAAGCTTCGAGGGGATGGCGGAGAAGCTCGCGACCGCCAGGGCGGACGCTGGCGGCGGGCTGCTCGGACGCAGCTTTGTCTTCGCCGTTGTGCTGCCGACGTTCCTGTTCTGGCTTTACGCCTGCTTTTGGCAGTCGGAGCGCTACGTCGCCGAGACGCGGCTGACCGTGCGCGCCCAACAGGAGAAAAAATCAGGGACCGACGCGGCGTCGATGATCACCAAGCTGACCGGCGGGGGCGCTAGTACGGCCTCGCAGGACGCCTTCATGGTGCTCAATTACGTGAAAAGCCGCGCCATCGTCGCCGACCTCGGCGGCCGCGACTATATGGAGAAGAAGTTTGCGCGCTCCGGCGTGGACTATTTTTCACGGCTCGGCAGAAACGCCAACGTCGAAGAAATCTGGAAATATTGGCTGAGCCATATTTCGGCCAGCGTCGACACGCTTTCCGGCATTTTGACCGTGCGCGCCGACGCATTCCAGCCCAAGGACGCGCTCGACGTGGCGCGCGACATCGTCAGGCTCAGCGAGGAACTCGTCAACAAGATCACGCTGCGCAATCGCAGCGACGCACTGAGCCGCGCCGAACTCGAAGTGACGCTGTCGCGCCAGATGCTGGCCGACGCGCGCGAGAAGACGCTTCAGTTCCGCAACCAGAACGTCATCATCGACCCGGGTTCGCGCGCGGCAAGCATTGGCGAACTGTTGGGCAAGCTCACGATGGAGCGCATGGACATCGTCAACGCGCTTTCGACATTTTCGTCGTCGCTCTCCAATGATGCGCCCAGCCAACGCTTGCAGCGCACGCGTCTTGCGGCGATCGACCAGCAGATCGCGGAGCTCAAGAAGAAGCTTACGGACCCGCAGGGCTCCGACGCCGTTTCCTCGCAGATCGCGTCCTATGAGCGCCTGAAGCTCGACGAGCAATTCGCTGAACGGCTCTATTCGATCGCGCAAACCTCCTACCATCACGCGCGGCAGGAACTTGCGAAACAGCAGCTCTACCTGCTCACGATCGTCGAGCCGACGTTGCCGGAATCCGCGACCTACCCAAAGGCCACGGCGAACACCATCCTGCTGTTTTGCGCGCTGCTCGTCGCCTGGGCGGCGATTTCGCTGATCGTCGCAAGCATCGACGATCACATGGTTTGAGTGTCCCGCGCGACGACGTCGGCGTCATCGGAAAGCGCAGAAACAATCGATTCCTCGGCGAAGGAATAGAGCGCCAAGTCGGCTTCGAGAAGGTCCGCCACGAGGCTGATGCGCGACAGTCGATCGGCCAGCGCGCTGATCGAAGGATGCACCACCGGTTCATAATCGCCGGCGAGATCGTGGCCGAGGATGCCGGCAAGCAGCGCGCTGAAATCGCGAAAGCGGCTGCGCACGCCAACGAGCTCCATCGACGCCAGGTTTTCGAGCGCGCCGCTGACGTGACGGCGCTCGGGCGTCTCGCCGGGGATGCAGCCGAACATTCGCGTCATCGGGCTTATGAGCGCCTCGCGCTCCTCATCGGTGACATTCCGGAATTTCGCAAGGATGCCTTTCGGATCTTCGAGCGGCAGGTCGCGAACGAAATTGGTCAACGCCGTCAGCCCGGTGAAGAGCAGCGGCAGCATATGCGTCGAATCCGACTTCTGGATCAGGCTGAGGATCACCAGCCGCTGCGCCAGCTCCTCGAAGGGATCGCTCAACAGCGCCGCGGTCGTGAATTTCGCATTGGAGAGAAAATGCGAATAGCGCGGGAAGCTGGAGCGTCCCGACATGAAGATTGACTTGTTGAAGCTATTGT
>JALHNR010000391.1 GCA_022843525.1 Methylocystis sp.
GTCGCGGATCGTCGCCGCGGAACGCCCGTGAATCCTGGAACGAATTCCGGTCCCAGCGGTTAGGCGCAGGGGCCTGCCGGGTGAGATTCTCCATGTTCTTTCATAGCCTCTACGACCTTGAGCGCATCGCTGTGATCGGCGTCCTCGCTTATATTACGTTGATCGTTATGCTCAGATTCACGGGCAAGCGCACGCTTTCGAAAATGAATGCATTTGATCTGATCGTCACGGTGGCGCTCGGTTCAACCCTGTCGGCCGCCATCCTCAATAATCAGGTGTCGCTTGTCGAATGCGCGCTCGCTTTGGCGCTGCTGTGCGCGCTGCAATATGTCGTGACGTTCACTTCGGTGCGCTCGCAAACATTCGCCAATCTGGTGAAATCGGAGCCGGCGCTGCTTTATTTCGAAGGCAGCTTTCTTCCGGAGGCGTTACGTCGCGAGCGTGTCACTGAAAAGGAAGCGCTCGCGGCGATGCGCAGCCAGGGCGTCGCCGATCTCGATCGCGTGAAAGCGGTCGTGCTCGAAACCGACGGCAGTCTTAGCGTCGTGCAGGACAAGGGCGGGGGGCTCGACACGCTGCGGGATGTGAGCGGACTTGATGTGAGCGGAATCGCCGAGCGCAAATAGCATTTTAGCGTTTCCCTTGCGGCCTGCGCGTCCTGAGCGATACAGCGAACGCTGCGAATCGCAGGCGCAATCTTCGAAACTGCTGATGAGAATGGCGGCGTGCGTGTTTTATCGCGCGTTTGCGCCGTGCGTCCGCGAGACGCTGGCAATCAAAAAGGGGCGACATGGCCGGGTGGCTCGACAACCTCATTCCCATCAAGGCGCCGGAACTGACGCACGAACAACTCGCGGGCTGGCGGCCGACGCGCGCCGCAGCCGAGGGGCTCGGCTGTCGCCTTCTCGCTGATCAGCGCATAGAGGCGGCCGGCGGCGTCACCCTGTCGGCCGATGTTTATACGCCCCGAGCCCCTGGCCGCTATCCGGCGATCGTCCAGTTCGCCGCCTATACGCGCGAGTTGCACACCGCCGGCGCGCCTACGGGCAGCAATGAGATCGGTTCGCCGCCCGTCTTCACCGCCCGCGGCTATGTCCAGGTGGTGGTGGAGCGGCGGGGCATGGGCCGCTCTGGCGGGACGCAAAATGTCTTCCTGTCTCCCGAGGACGTCGACGACCATGAACAGGCGATCGCCTGGGCCGCCGCCCAGCCCTGGTGCGACGGCCGTGTGGCGCTGTTTGGCACGTCTTACTACGGGATGACGCAGCCTCTCGTCGCCATATGCCGCCCGCCGGCGCTAAAGGCGTTTTTCTGCAACGAGATCTGCACGGATTATTTCCGGCACCTCGTGCAGTTCGGCGGCGTCTTCAACCTTTATTTCTGCAATCTCTGGATGGGCGCCAACTTCACGCCAGCAATGTATGGCCTGCGCGCGCCGCCGGTCGCCCGGGCGCTCCTCAGCCATATCTTCAACTCGCCGCTCCAGCGGTTGTGGCGACCTCTGCTGATGAAACGGATCGACGCCATCTACCGCGCCTTCACGGCGAAAACGCCGGTCAAGCCGGTGCGCGAATGGTACGCGAACTGGATGCTCGACGGTAAATCGCGAGAGACTTGCCTGCTCCAATCCGGCCCTTCGGGAGATCTCGGCAACATCGAGATCCCTTTCGTCGTGGTGCAGAATCTCGGTTATTTCAACCTGCACCAGTTCGGGACCTATGATCTGTTCCAGAACGCCGCGACGCCGGCGGACCGCAAATGGATGATCCTCGCCCCGCCGCGCTACGAGCTTCCGGTCTATGCTTGGCAATTGGAAGCGCTCGCCTTCTTCGATCACATTCTCTACGGCGTGGACAATGGCTACGCCAGCCAACCGGCCGTCCGCTACTGGCTGGAAGGCGAGGCGCGGTACATTGGCGCCGCCGATTTTCCGGCGCCGGGAACGGCGCAGCGGCGATTCTATCTCGCCTCGGGCGGCGCGGACACGGCGCGTCACAAACTATCGGAGACGCCGGCACAGGGCGAGAACCGCTGGGCCGCCGTTCCGCTGGGCCTGCCGGTGCTCGGCGGGTTCGATGACGTGACGAATCAGACGCTCACATTCGAAATGACCGCGGCGCGGCCGATGACGCTCGCCGGCCCCGTATCGCTCAATCTCGTCTTTAGCTCCAATGAGATCGATTCCCATCTCGTGGCGCGGCTCGGCCGCGTCGCCAAGGACGGCGCCTACAGCCTTCTCTCGCTCGGAGCGATGAGTCCGGCGCGGCGGCGGCGCGACCCGGCGCGCGACACGGCCTGTGAGATCGTGCACGACACATCCGTGCGCGAGCCCTTAGAGCCGGGTAGGCCGGTGACGCTCTCCTTCAGTCTTACGCCTGGACCGACCCGGCCTCAGCCCGGCGACCGGTTGCGACTCGACGTGGCGAGCCGCCTCGATCTGCTGCGGAGCGACGTCAGCCACGGCTATGTGCATTTCGACATGCCGGGGCCGCCCTATTTCGCGCGCAACACATTGCATTACGGGACGGATACTTATCTTACCGTGTCCGAGGCGCCGGCGGCGTGACAGCCGTTTTTTTAAACGCGAATCTATGAATTCGGCTTCCTCGACAGCAGCCATAGCGCGGAGATGAAGAATCCCTTCGTAAGCGGGAGCAAGAGCAACACGAGCGCGATCGTTAGCGGCACAACGATCAGCATCTCGACAGCGTAGGAGTAACGTCCGCTGCTCTCTAAGATGAAGAGAAGCGGCACGACTGTAATCGTCACGGCGCCGACGGTCAGCCATGCTGGGCCATCATCCGCATCGAGGCCCGCAAAGTTTTCCCGGCAATGCACGCAAGAATCGCGCGGCTTGAGGTAGCTCGCGAACAGCTTGCCCTCGCCGCAGTTTGGGCATTTTCGCGTCAGTCCGCGAAACAAGGATCTGCCCGGCGATGGATCGCTGTTCATTGATCAAACCGAATGACGGCGATCGCCGCGCCGCTGCGCGTTGATCGCACTGCAAGTCCATCACAAGCGTGGATCTCGCTCCTAATTTAAGGGGATAGGTTTTTATGGCGCCGCAGGCAACCGCCACTGGCGCGCGGCGTTCAGGGACGCAAGGCGATACAAGACAAGGGACGCGGTCGGCGCTAGGCTCTTTCCCGTATTTGTGCGGGGCTGGTCATTCTTGAACGACATTTCACGCACCGCTGAACGGGAGGAGCGCGGCCGCGATCTTTCATCGCGCGTCTTTCCGCTGCGTGCACGAGGATTGGCCGAGGCCTTGCGCACGGCGCTGGAGCAGGAGCGGGCGCTACGCCGTCCGTTTCTCTGGCTGGTCGTCGCGTCAGGCGGCGGCGTCGTGCTCTATTTCTCGGCCGAGCGTGAACCTTCGCTGGCGCTTTGCCTTTGCGCGCTTGCCGCTTTTGCGGTCTTGGCCGCGCTTACGCGCCGCCATGCGCGAGCCCATGCGCTTTTCCTGACGCTCTCTTTCATCGCCCTCGGCTTTGCGTCGGGCGCTTGGCGGACGGCGCGCGTTGCGGCGCCGATCGTTCCACGCGTCGGCATTGGTGAGCTGACCGGCTTCGTCGAGGAGGTGGATCTGCGCCGGGCCGGCGCGCGCTTTATCCTGCGGGTCGCAAGCGCCGAAGGCTTTCCGGATGACATCGTTCCCTCCCGCGTGCGGCTGACGACGCGCGGCGAGCCGAATTTTTCAGCCGGCGACTTCATCGCCTTCAAGGCGCGGCTGATGCCGCCGGCGCGGGCGGCGCTCCCAGGCGGCTATGATTTCGCGCGGGACGCATTTTTTGCGCGCATCGGCGCGGTCGGCAACGCGCTCGGACGCATCGAGACGATGTCGCCGCCAGAACCGGCGCCACTCTCGCTGCGTTTTTTTGCTCACGTCGACCATATGCGCAACGCTTTGGCGATGCGCGTCTATCGAATCATCGAAGGCGATGCGGGCGCGATC
>JALHNR010000392.1 GCA_022843525.1 Methylocystis sp.
TGAATTTCCTGCCGCTCGACGGACAGTTCATTCTCGTTCCGCCAAAAGAGCGGGACGAATAAATCCTGAGCCACACGCATGCGTGTGGCTTTTTAATTCGGTCGTACAAGCGAGAGGGGTTCATACCCGACGCGCTCCCATGAAGTGCGGAACATGTCGCCGATCGGTGCAGGCGCGTGCATAATCGTGGCGAGGTCGGGACGGCTCGCGAACGCGAACATCGGCGTCTTGCCATTGTGGGCGATGGTGCGCAGCTCTTTCATGATGTTGCGCATACGCGTCTCGTTCGTGGTGACGAAGAGCACGGTGAGATTGTCGATGCCGAGATGATCGTCAATGATGCCTGAGGCCACGACCTCGCGATAAGCGAGTATCTTTGCTCGGATGATTGGATCAATGCTCTCGGTACCCATGTCCGCCTCCACCGCATAATATCGGCTCCCGAGTGCGAACAGCGCGTCGGGCTCGATCCATTTCGTCGCACCGGCGGTCTCGGGACCGGGAATGCGCAGCGGATTTCTGAGCGCACGTGTCGCCTCCGGCGCAGCTTGAACGATCTCAATGTGATTTATAAATCGCGCCGCTTCGTCATCACGCGCGCCGATCTCAATATCGAGCACGATGTGGGATGCCATGTGATCATGCGTGAGACGGATGATCCGCGACGGCGTGGTCCTGTGGCCGCCGATACGCACGTGGAATACCCATTGTGCATTTGGGATGACGCCTTTTGTGATGAGCAGTTGCGCGGCATCGGCCTCTAACCGATGAATTTCGTCGTGTGCCAGATAGTTCGCTAATTTCACCTCTTGCCCCAAGCGGCCGAGCCATTGGCCTTCCTCGTGAAAAAGGGCAGTCAGTCGGTTACGTGTCTTCGTCGCATACCGGCGATCATACGCGACGAGCTGCTTGGTCGTGAGCTGCGCATGACGGCTCAATGGTTCGAAAACGCCGTAGATGTCATTGCTGGTGATTTCCGTGCGTCGGCCGCTCGGTGTCGGAATACAGCGAGAACGATTTTTTCGTGTGAGTGTGGGATTCATACATGATGGTAAGACGCAACGCTGAGCGGAAGTAAACGTAACGCAAGTGAGCTGTTGCGCATCGATGCACAGCGATGTCACGCGACGCTCTACGAAAAAAAGTTATCAACCGCTTGATCGTGTCTAAAGGGGGTGAGGGGACGATCATTGCCTCGCCGCCGCTACCGAACAATGGCGGTACGCGGTGCCTTGTCGTATTCGGATTCGTTGCGCACCATTTACAAGAAGCTCGCGCACCACCTCACTTTCTCATGCCGACAATGACGCAAAAATGAAGGGAGGTGGCCTTCTACAGCAAGCGCGGCGCATGCGAGCAGTACATCAAGGAAGGCAAGGGCGCGATCAAATGGACGCGACTGTCAGGTCGCTCCTTCGCCGCCAACGCTGTGCGCCTTCAGCTTCACGCGCTGGCCTACAATCTCGGCAACTTCCTGCGCACGCTGGCGATGCCTTAGCCGATAAAGCACTGGTCTATGACCACGCTGCGCGAAAAGCTGATCAAGATCGGCGCGAAGGTCGTCGGTCACGCGCGCTATGTCTCGTTCCAGATGGCGGAGGTGGCCATTCCTCGAAATCTCTTCGCCGACATTTTGCGGCTCATCGCAGAGTTACGACCGCCGCCGGTGACGTCGACAGCGTAAGGCGTTCAACGTTCACGCGTTCGCTGCAAACCACGGGAGACATGCGCCTCGATGACAGGAAAATCCGAACTTTCAGCGCTGGGCGCGCCGTTATCATCAAATTGGGGCTCGCTGGCGTCTGCGTCGAAGATTCAGCCTTGCCAGCAGCCGTCGAAGGCGGCAATCTCTGGCTCAAGACCGCCGGTATCCGGTGAATGTCGGCTAATTAGCATAACAGCCGATCACGACGTTTTGGCCCACGGCCCCGCAACTGGGGAGGCATGAGGAGCAACATTGATATTTGCACCATCTTTTGAGTTTTTGAGAAACGTCTCGGCTTCTGCGCTTATGCAATGAAGCCGGATAATGCGTCAATTTGCAGCGGTCCGCGAGCCTATTCAAATGGGACATCGAAAAGTAGATCAATGAAGCTACAACTGGTTGCCTCGCGTTTTGGGCCAGGGGCCAGCTTTTGAATTAAAGCAAGGGAGATGTGAAATGCTCAATCGCAACCTTATGGCTGGTCTCATTAGTCTCGGCCTTATGATGGTGCCGGGCTTATCTCTTGCACAAAGTTCGCATATCTCCGAAGCTACTAAGGAACTCGAAGAGGGCATTGCCGAAGGTAGGAAGGGGATGGCGTCGTCATTCGCAGACCACCTCCAAAGCGCTCTCGAGCACGCAGAAGCGGCGAACAAGGAAAAGTTCAACCATCACAAAGTAGCCGCCATCAACGAATTAAAAAAGGCGATGAGCCTTGCGAGGGGAACCGGACACGCCGGCCGACTCTCAAAAGGTGTAACCCATGCCGTGATTGCTCGACATGAATTGCAGGCAGCAGAAAAAGATTAGACTAGGCCTCTGCCTCTGCACAGTCTGCAGAGCCGGCTATAATGGAGGCTGGTCAGCCTCCTGCCGCTACCCCGGCCGCCGCCATTAAGATCAGCGATGATCTCGCTTCCCGGAGGCCCCACAGCGGTGGCCACCGATAAGCAGACGGGGATTAAATACGCTCGCTACCTCGAACGGGTGATTGAATGCGAAGATGCATTCATGTCCGGCGTCAGCGCCTTTGAGACAAATCGGGCGGGTTGAGGAAAGGAGGATTTCTGGCTCATCGTAACCGTCAAGGAGTGGAGATGAGCCAGAAATCCGGAACCCCGAAATTGTCCGCCGAGCAGGTCGTGAAGGACATTCACCGAGCGACGCGCAGCCTGGCCGTCAGCCGCTTGTCGCGTCGAAGAGACGCTTCTCGATCAAGCAGCAGCGCGAGCCAGTCGCTGCGGTCGATCCCTTTCGCCTCATCTGTCTCTGCGAGTTCGGCGAAAGCCTTGGCCATTCCGTAAAGGCCGAGGACGTGAAGCTGGTCGAGGGTGGGATGTTTAAGCAAGTCGCTGTCTCCTAATGGTAGTAGCGCGGGCCGCGGATATTGGGGTGAAGGATCGGAGCCGTGTCCGCGGCGCGCTTTGGCGCCAGCTTCCGATCGAGCTTGTTGTCGAGGATGGATTTGACCGAGCCGTAGGTCTTCGCGCCGATCTCTATGGCGCGCTCCGCCGCGGCTTCGACGCGTTCGGACCCATAGGGGCCGATGAGGCGAACAATGCCCAGACAGGCGCGATAGCCCTGTTCGGGATGAGGCCGCGCCTCCAGAATTTGCTCGCAGAGCGCCGCCGTCGCCGGGCCGATCTGGCGTCACAATGAACGCGCCCGATTTGAACCACCAAGCCACGGACGAAGCCATCGGCAGCAACGATGGTTTGGCTCATCAGTCTGCCCCTGAGAGCACCGCGCTCGTCGCCGCGCTAAATCTTGTGTCGGAAACAGCGGAGGCGATCAAAGCATTCGATGAGCAGGCAGCTCGAGCGCTAATGCGCGCTCCTCGGCGCGACTACGAATTGGCCTGTCGCTCTAACGGGCGACGATCCTTTCAAACGCAAAACTCCTGCCCGGTCAGAAATGGCCGGGCTTTTTCGTGCCGCACGCGCCCGGAGCCGCACGCGCATCCATGACTACGACTTCCGCTGCTCGTTTCGTTCCTTTGACCTTTCTGGCCACCGCTACAGGCCGCGGACGTCATAGAACCGGTTTGCAAAACCTCGTCGACGCGGGCTTCAAAGGGACATGAGCTTCGTCGGCGTTAGTGCGTTCATGTGTCGATAGAGGATACGCCTTACCCTGCCGAAGCGTTCGAGTTTCATAGGTTAGAACAGATCTGACAGCGTTCAGTCTGGATCGTCAGGCCTATGCTCCGCCGTATGAACATGGACGTCGTGGCCTCCATTTC
>JALHNR010000393.1 GCA_022843525.1 Methylocystis sp.
GCTAAGCGGCGCGGCGGTGCGGCGCGCCGCCGAAAAACTCAAGATAGCGCGCGTCGATCTCAGCGACGGGCATGACGACGAAGACATCCGTCGTGTTGAATTTGCGGTCGACGACGGCGCCGTCGCCAAAACGCGCGCCGAGCCGCAGATAACCTTTGATCAGCGGCGAGAGCGCGTCGCGCGCCTTGCGCGGATCGAAGGCGTCGCGCGCCAGCATCCGCATCGGCGTGTGCAGCTCGTCTCGCGCGCTGACGCGCCACGCCTCTTCCGCCGGCGCGTAATGCGCGAGATAGCTCAACGCCTGGGCATGGGCGAGCGGATTGGCGCCGTGCAGGCTTGCGCAGCCGAACATCACGTCGATGTGATGCGCCCGCACATAGGCGAGAAGCCCGCGCCAAAGGAGTTCAATGGTGCGCTTGCCGCGATAGGGCGCGAGCACGCAGGAGCGCCCGAGTTCCAGCGCGCGCTTGCCGGCGTGACGGGCGAGCAGCGGCGCGACGTCATATTCGCTTTCGGAATAGAAGCCGCCGGCCTTCTTCGCCATGTCGTCGCGCATCAGCCGATAGGCGCCGACGATCTTCGGCCTGATCTTGCCGCGCCCTGTCTGCGCCGCATGATCGATGACGATGAGATGATCGCAGAATTTGTCGAACCGGTCGGCGTCGCGGCGGGTGAAGGCGGTGCGCGCGTCGGGAATGGCGCCGCCTTCCTTGTAGAAGACCTCGTAGCGCAAGCGCTGCGTCTTGCGCACTTCCTTCTTGTCGCGCGCGAGCCGTACTTCGAGAGTCCCGAGACGGCCGAGCGTTTCGCTGAGCGCTCTCTTGGCCGCTTTTTGCTTTTTGGCATGCGTTTGCGGAAAATTAACGAGGGCGAACATCGTCTGACCGAAATCCGCGTTAACCGTCCACATGTGCGACTCGCTCCGCTGCGATCTCGCCGCTTGAAGATCACGGGGAGGCGAAGCTTTTGTGACGCGAGAATTTCTGCTGTGACGCACCAGTTGCGGTTTACACTTGAACTTCTCGTCCCGGGAGACCGAATGTTCAAATCTTATCTGATCGTCAGCGCGGCGATCTGCGCTTTTGTTTTCGCAACAGTCGCGGCGCGGGCGGAGCCGCTCCCGTCGCTCGGATGTTACGCGCGCGCCTATGACAAGGCGCATCTTTCCGCCCATAAAAGCCAGATCGTCGACAAAGCGTGGCTGTCGATCGAGACGCGAAAAGACACGCCGCCCTATCCGTATTTTGCGACGCTGCAATTTTCGACGAAGGGGCGCGGCAGGGCGACCTTCTCCACCTTCGGCGCCTGCAAGGACGACCGCGGCGCCCTCTTATGCAATGCGTCGCTCTCCGCCGAGGAAACTGACCGCTGCAAGACCAAGAGCGACGGCGTGCATCGTTGCCGGATCGGCTACAGTGAGTCCGGCTCCTTCCGGATCGCCGCGCAGCCCGAGGGCGTGCTCGTGAGCGTCGTCGAGCGGTTGGAAATGCCGGGACCCGATGCGGGCGGCCGCGCCAGCTATCTCTATCTCAGCCCCGATAATGCGGAAAATCACGCCTTTCTGCTCCAGCCGGCGGACGCGAAAGCCTGCAAGTAGCGGCGTCTCGAAGGATGCTGCAGGAGTGCGAAAATCCCCGCGTGCTTCGAGACGCGTCCTGCGGACGCTCCTCAGCATGAGGGCTAGGGGTACGCCAGCGCCCGAAACTCCCGCTTGCCGAATCCGCGCAGATGCCGGACGCTCATTCCCGCCTGACTGGAATTTTCCCCTTTATCCACTAACTTATCCACATGTTGTCGCTTTATTAAATTTCCCCACTATATCTTGACGTCGTCGCAAGACTCGCGCAGTCTGGAGGCATCACGGAATGGCGACGCGGCGAACGATCTTTGAGACGTTCGGCGAGTTTCGGCGACAGCCGGACGAGAGCGTTGCTTTGCGTGGGCGTGATCCTCGTTTTCGGCGTGCTTTCAATCGCGGCGTATCCATCCGCCAGCGCGGGGCGCGCGTCTTTCGAGTTCAGAATTGGGCAAAAATTGCGTCGCGGGCCAGCGAACGGCTGCGTGCGGGCGGACGCCTGCGCTTTGAGGGGATGAGACGATGAAAATTGAGCGGCGCTATACCAAGGCGGGCGAATCTCCTTATGCGAACATTCCGTTCCGCACGACAAAGAGCGAGATCCGCAACCCCGACGGCTCGATCGTCTTTTCCCTCGACAATATCGACGTCCCGAACCAGTGGAGCCAGGTCGCCGCCGACGTTCTGGCGCAGAAATATTTCCGCAAGGCCGGCGTGCCGGCGCGCTTGAAGCGCGTCGAGGAGAATGCCGTCCCGTCCTTCCTGTGGCGCTCCGTCGCCGACACGGAAGCGCTCAGCGAACTTCCGAAGGATCAGCGCAACGGCTCCGAAATCTCGGCCAAGCAGGTCTTCGACCGTCTCGCCGGCGCCTGGACCTATTGGGGTTGGAAGGGCGGCTATTTCGACGCCGAGGAAGACGCCCAGGCGTTCAGCGACGAGCTTCGCTACATGCTCGCCATGCAGATGGCGGCGCCCAATTCCCCGCAATGGTTCAACACCGGCCTGCACTGGGCCTACGGCGTCGACGGGCCGAGCCAGGGCCATTTCTATGTCGACTACGCCAATGGCAAGATGGTGAAGTCGAAGTCCGCCTATGAGCATCCGCAGCCGCACGCCTGTTTCATCCAGTCGATCGCCGACGATCTCGTCAATGACGGCGGCATCATGGATCTCTGGGTGCGCGAGGCGCGGCTGTTCAAATATGGCTCCGGCACCGGCACCAATTTCTCCAAGCTGCGGGGCGAGAAGGAGAAGCTTTCCGGCGGCGGCTCGTCCTCGGGGCTGATGTCCTTCCTCAAGATCGGCGACCGCGCGGCGGGCGCGATCAAATCCGGCGGCACGACGCGGCGCGCGGCGAAAATGGTCGTCGTCGACATCGACCATCCCGACGTCGAAGCCTTCATCGACTGGAAGGTGAAGGAGGAAGAGAAGGTCGCTTCACTCGTCACCGGCTCCAAGATCGTCAAGAAGCATTTGAAGGCGATCATGCGCGCCTGCATGAACTGCGAAGGCCCCGGCGACGACTGCTTCAACCCCGAGATCAATCCGGCGCTGAAACGCGAGATCAAACTCGCGCGCAAAAACGACGTGCCGGACAATTACATCAAGCGCGTCATTCAATTCGCCAAGCAGGGCTACAAGGACATTCACTTCGACACCTATGACACGGACTGGGACAGCGAAGCCTATCTCACCGTCTCGGGCCAGAACTCCAACAACTCCGTGCGCGTCACGGACGCGTTCCTGCAGGCGGTCGAGAAAGACGACGACTGGAGCCTCATCAAGCGCCTCGACGGCAAGACGGCGAAGACGCTGAAAGCCCGCGATCTGTGGGAGAAGATCGGCTACGCCGCATGGGCGTCCGCCGATCCGGGAATCCAGTTCCACACGACGATCAACGACTGGCACACCTGCCCGGCGGGCGGCGCCATTCGCGCGTCCAATCCGTGTTCGGAATATATGTTCCTTGACGACACGGCCTGTAATCTCGCCTCGCTCAATCTGCTGCAGTTCCGCGATCTCGAGACCAAGCGCATCGACGTCGAGTCGTATGAGCACGCCGTGCGGCTGTGGACCGTCGTGCTCGAAATCTCGGTGCTGATGGCGCAGTTTCCCTCAAAGGAAATCGCGCAGCTGTCCTACGACTACCGCACGCTGGGCCTCGGCTTCGCCAATGTCGGTGGCCTCTTGATGTCGTCTGGCGTCGCCTATGACAGCGACGCCGGCCGCGCCATCGCCGGCGCGCTGTCGGCGATCATGACGGGCGTGTGCTACGCGACCTCCGCCGAAATGGCCAAGGAGCGCGGCCCCTTCGCGCGCTTCATGGAGAATCGCGAAGCGATGCTGCGGGTCATCCGCAATCATC
>JALHNR010000394.1 GCA_022843525.1 Methylocystis sp.
GCCGAACGGCTCCGATGTCATTCCCGACGCGCGCAACGCGCGCGATCGGGAACCCAGAATAGTTAAACTTTGCGGGAGTTGCTCTGGATTCCCAATCAGGCCTTCGGCCTGCCGGGAATGACAAGAGGGACTGCATCACGGCGTTTCAATATGCTCGGGCCGCACGCCGAGACCGATGAGCCGCGCCGGCAGTCGGCGCAGCAACGGTATGGCGTTAAGGAGTCGCAGCGCCAGCGGCGCGTCGAAGGGCTTCTGCGCCGAGAGCACGCTGCGCACCACGCGATTCTGGATGGCGAGCTGAAGAGCCTGCGTGACGCGGGTCGGAAACTCCCGCCGGCGCTGCACGGCGCGCACGTCCTCATCGCTCAGCGCATTGTCGCGCAGCTTCGCGGCAAGGAGATTGGCGGTTGCGACGGCGTCCTGAATCGCGAGGTTCACGCCGACGCCGCCGACGGGCGACATGGCGTGCGCGGCGTCGCCGATGCACAGCAGTCCCGGCCGGCTCCAAATCTTGAGGCGGTTGACCTGCACGGTCAGCAGGCTGACGTCGGTCCAATCCTTGAGCGTGTCGACGCGATCGGCAAGGAAGGGCGTTAAGCCGGCGATGGAGGCGCGAAACGCCTCGATGCCTTTCTCGCGCAATGTTTCGGCGTCGCCTTTCGGAATGACGCAGCCGCACTGCCAGTAGGAGCCGCGATCGATCATCGCCAGCATGCGCCCCGGTGCGACGCGGCCGAAGCTTTCGTCGGGATCGCTGTCCTTGCGCGGCAGCTTGAACCACAGAACGTCCATCGGCGCGCCGAAATCTTCGACGGGCAGCTTCGCGTCCTCGCGCATCCGCGAACTCCGCCCGTCGGCGGCGATGACCAGTTTGGCCTCGATCTTCCGTTCTCCTTCCGGGCCATTCGTCGAAATGCCGCAGACGCGATCGCCCTCGAACAAGAGGCGCTCGCCGGCAGTGTTCATCAGAAGGCGGAAATTCGGAAGCGCGCGCGCATGTTCAGCGATAAAGTCGAGAAAATCCCATTGCGGCATGAAGGCGATGAAATTGCACGTGCCGGGGAGGCTCGAAAAGTCGGCGACCTTATATTGACGCTCGCCGATCCAAGCCGAAAGCTCATAGGTCTTGTGGTGCGGAAGCCGCAGGAATTCATCGAGAAGGCCGAGTTCGTCCATAACGCGCAGCGTCGATGGGTGAATCGTGTCGCCGCGAAAATCGCGCAGAAAATCGGCGTGTTTCTCGAGGACGATCACATCGACGCCGGCGCGCGCCAGCAGAAATCCGGCCATGAGCCCGGCAGGGCCGCCGCCGACGACGCAGCACTGGGTCGAAAGGGTTGCGGACATGCAGTCCTCCGTCTGGGGGGCGTTGCAAGCGGAAGCGCGAGCGGCTTCGATTGCGGGGTTGCGGCAAGGCTGGACATTGGCGCCATCAGACGCAATAAGGGGCCACGAAATTCGAGGACGCCAGATACATGTCCTATATCGTTCGCTTCTTCACCTGGTGGAACCGCGCCACGCTCAGCACCGGCCTGTGGACGCTGCTGTACGGCGAACGCGTCGGCGAAGATGAATTCGGCAACGTCTATTACCGTCGGCGCAGCGGCAAGATCGATGCGGCGCTCGGGTTCGAACGGCGCTGGGTGATCTATAAAGGCTACGCCGAAGGGTCAGCGACGCCGCCGGGATGGTACGGCTGGCTGCATCATACGGTGGACACGCCGCCGACCGACGAGGCCTATCGGCCGCGAGCCTGGGAGCTTCCGCATCAGGCCAATTTGACCGGAACGCCGCTAGCCTATCGGCCGCCAGGCTCTCAGCTTGCGCTGGGTGAACGGCCGCCCGCCGGCGGCGACTACGCCCCCTGGCGGCCTGAAGGCTGAGCGGCGCGCGCTCCTTGGAAAGGCCTTTCTTGCCTGCTTTCGTCCCCGGCTTGTTTTCGAGGCGGGTGGAGAATCACGCGGTGATCGGATGAAGTTGCCCTTATCCCTGACGCCAGCGGCAGTCGGCGCGTGGGCTTTTTTTGCCGTCGCCGCCTCGGCCGAGCCGATCCGGCACCCCACCGCGATCTTCGCGGGCCTCGACAAGACCACTGGCCGCATCATCAATTTTGACGTCGCGATCGACGAAACCGTGCAGTTCGGCGCCCTTCAGGTGACGCCGCGCGTGTGCAACACGCGGCCGCAGACCGAAACGCCGCAGACGACGAGCTTCGTCGAGGTGGACGAACTCATCCTCAAGCCGGAACGCCGGGGCGACCCCAAGCCAGAAACGGTCAAGACCGACGCCAAACAGGAGGCGAAGCGCGTCTTCTCGGGGTGGATGTTCGCCGCTAGTCCCGGTCTCCACGGCGTCGAGCATCCCGTCTATGACGTCTGGCTGGTCGACTGCAAAGGCGGCAAGGAGACGGTCGCGCCACCCGCTGAGGCGGCCGCGCCGGCGGCTCCGCCTGCCGAGGCCGAGGCGACCGCGGCTCCCGAAGGCGCCACCGGCAAGAAGCGCCGCTCGCGCAGAGTCGAGCCGACGGCGCCGCCGCCGATGGAAAATCAGCCGATCGGGCCAGTCGATCAGGCGGCTCCGGCGCCCGTCGAGCCTGAGGCGGCTCCTGCGCCAGCGGAAGATCCTGCCGCCTCGCCGACAGGCGGACGCAAAAAGAAGAAGCGGCGCGCCGAACAGCCCAGTCCCGCTGCGGCGCCGCCTCCAGCGAACAGCCCGCTTTTCCCCTTCTAGTCCGCGAGCGCGGCCAGCGCCTGAGCGCCGCTCACGGGCGCGTTCTTGGGCCAGACGTTGAAGTTGGCCTTCTCGGGGAGCGCCTGTTCGAGCGCGCGATGATATTCCTCGCGCAAAACCTCGATCGCGCCGAGCGAGGCGAGATGCGGCGTAATGAATTGCGTGTCGAGCAGCTGGAAGCCGCCCGCCCGTAATCGCCCCATCAGATGGACAAGCGCGACCTTTGAGGCGTCGCGTTCCAGATGAAACATGCTCTCGCCGAAAAAGGCGCTTCCGAGCGCGACGCCATAGAGCCCGCCGACGAGACGCCCATCGAGGCGGCATTCGACCGTATGTGCGAAGCCAATATCGAACAGAGCGCGATAAAGCCTGTGAATTTCGGCGTTGATCCAGGTCCGCTCGCGTCGAAACGCGGGAGCGGCGCAAGCGTCGATCACCGCATCGAAATCGCGATCGACGACCACCTCGAAACGATCGGACCTTACGGTCTTGGCCAGGGAGCGCGACACGATGAAGTCATCGAGCGGAAAGATTGCGCGTCGCTCCGGATCGACCCAGTAAAGCTGATCGTCGTCAGCGCTCTCGGCCATCGGGAAGAGCCCGATGGAATAGGCTCGGAGTAGAAGATGCGGGGTGATCGCATAGGGGGCGTTGAGGCGAGACATCTATTCAAGGATAGCGGCGCGAGAACGCCGCGCCACCCTCGGCTGCGAGTTTCTTTAAAGAAAATCGAATTAATGATGTGTCGTGCAGTTGAGCTTCGCGCCTCGCCACGTGACCATCGCGTCGTCGCCCTTGTTCCAGAACTCGACGTTCTTTGCGACGTAGCGCGCGCCGCTTGCGGCCATGGCCTGCTTGGCCATTACGGTCTCGCCCTTAAAGACAAGTTTGGCGCGATCGGCGTTCGCGCCCAGGAAAGTGACCGTCAGAGCGGCGTTGGCGTCACCCGAACAGCTGAAGACGAAGGGACCGCGCACGGTGGTTTTTGCGTGGGCGGATGAGAACGGCGCAGTTGCCGTCAGAACCGCTGCGACGACGACCAAGGATCGATTCATCTTCTTGCGCCGTCGCTCTTAAAAATCGGGCTCAATGCCGCCCGTCGCCAAGAAATGCTCCAACCAATGAATGTCGTAAATTCCGTTCTGAACGTCGGCGTTGCGCACCAGCGTGCGAAACAGCGGAAGCGTCGTATCGATGCCGTCAACGA
>JALHNR010000395.1 GCA_022843525.1 Methylocystis sp.
ATTGCCGCCCCTCCTGCCCGTCTCGGGCGGCGAAGCGCGCCAATGTGCGCTTTTGCGCCACGGCCGCCGAAGCGGAGGCCGCAGGTTTTCGTCCCTGCCGTCGCTGCCGGCCGGATGCGCCTTCGCAGCAGCAGCAAGACGCGGAAAAAATCGCCCGCGCCTGCCGAATGATCGAAGCGGCCGAAGCGCCGCCGACGCTTGCGCAGCTGGCGCGCACGATCGGGCTTAGCCCCTATCACTTCCACCGACTGTTTTCGCGCATTTCCGGCGTGACGCCCAAAGCCTATACGCTGGCGCACCGGCGCACGCGTCTGCACAAGGAACTGAAGGAAAGCCGCACCGTGACCGAAGCGATCTATGGCTCGGGCTATGATTCAAGCGCGCGCCTCTATGCGACGGCAGGTGAGACATTGGGCATGACGCCAAGCGCCTATCGCGCCGGGGCGCCGCGCGAAACGATCCGCTTCGCCATCGGCCAATCGTCTCTTGGCGCGGTGCTCGTCGCGGCCAGTGCGAAGGGCGTTTGCGCCATTTCACTTGGCGACGACCCCGAAGAGCTGCTGCGCGATCTGCAAGATCGATTTCCGCGCGCGACTCTCATCGGCGGCGATGAGTCGTTCGAACGCTATGTCGCCGCGGCGGTCGGCATGGTGGAGCGGCCGCAATCATCTTTCGATCTGCCGCTCGACATGCGCGGCACGGCCTTTCAACAGCGAGTCTGGGCTGCGCTGCGCGACATTCCGGCGGGAGAGACGGCAAGCTACGCCGAGATCGCGAAACGCATCGGCGCGCCGAAGGCGACGCGCGCGGTCGCGGGCGCCTGCGCGGCCAATCCGGTGTCGCTCGCGGTTCCCTGCCATCGCGTCGTGCGCAGCGACGGCGCGCTTTCCGGCTACTATTGGGGCGTAGAGCGCAAGCGCGAGCTGCTCGAACGCGAACGCAAGCCGTGAACGGGCGCTCTACGCGCTTCGCAGCGTGGCATATTCTTCATTGATCGCGTCGTGCAGCTCTTTCCACAGAGCGTTGATGCGCACGTCCGGCCCCCAATTGTAGAGCGCCTTGGCGACCTCCGCGATCGTCTCATTGATGGGTTCGCTTTCCCCCTCCTCCAACTCAAGAGAGAAAAGCTTCGGCGGCGCTTCGCCTTTCCAGGCGTCCCAATGTTCGTTCGAATAATTGGAAACGCCGCGCTGCGCGGCGAGCAGTTCCGGCGCGTAATTCGCGAAGCGTCGGTGCAAGGGGCCGTCGTCCGACTTTTCTGCGCGATAGGCGTCGCGCACAAAAAAATAGCGCACATGCTGCAATTCATGCGCGAGGCAGCAGCCGAGACGCGCGTCGCTCATTTGCGGGTCGTAGTAGATTTCAATGCGGCCGTCGGGAAAAGACTGCCCCTCCGACGTGAAGCTCTGGCCGAGATAGTTGAACGTCTTTTTCTGTGGGCTGAGGGTCACTCTGCGGACGTCGTAGCCGAACTCCGCCACGAGCGCCGCGAGCGTTTGCCGCTTCCTTAAGAAATCGGGCGCGTTTTCGATCTCGCTCACCGTCTGCACGGGCGCCGGGTCGGCGTGCGGCATTCGCCATACGGCAAGCCTTGAGCGGAGCAACGACAGCGCGTCAAAACCCCAACGCTCACGTCCTAGGCGCACTTCCGAACGGCTCCTCATGCGTGATCACCCAATCGAATTCCGGATGCGCCGCGGCGACATGCTCCCACCATCGCCTGCCGTCCTGCAAGCGCGGCGACAGATCGTTGACTCGAAGCAGCCGAAACGCGCCGGGACGCTCCTGTACCCCGGCGATGACCGCCTCCACCATCGCCCGCCCCAAGCCACGCTGCAAAGAGTTGATCTGTTCGAAAACCAGCGACGGCGGCTCATAGGCGCCGGCGAGCAGAAGCGCGATCCCAGACGCCTCCGTCCCGTCGGGCGTGGTGATCAATTTCGAGGAGGTCGAGGCTTTGATTTCGAAGAACCCGCGCCCATAGGGCCGCGAATCGACGAAGAGGCCGAGGGCCGCGAGATTACGGGAGATCGCCTCGCCGATCGCCAGCATCGCTGGGTCGGCCTGTTGAACCGCCGGCTTCCTCCGCCAGAACCGCAAAACCTCCCAGAACGCCATGCAGCCTCCTAAAAGGGGGGGCCAGATCGCCGTGCCCTTCCCGCCATTCCGTGCGATAAAGAACCATGGCGACACCGATTCGCAATGCTTTCGACCCCGGCTTTGGCGTCTATGTCCACTGGCCGTTTTGCCTGTCGAAATGCCCCTATTGCGATTTCAACAGCCACGTGAGGCGCGGCGACGTCGACGAGGACCGCTTCGTCGAGGCCTTCAGCGCGGAGCTTGCGCATCGCGCCGCCCTGACGCCCGGGCGCGAAGTCCGGTCGATCTTCTTTGGCGGCGGCACGCCGTCGTTGATGGCGCCTTCGACGGCTCAAGCCATTCTCTCCCAGATTTCGAGCCACTGGCCCCTCGCCAAGGACTGCGAAATCACGCTCGAAGCCAATCCGACAAGCGTCGAGGCCTCGCGTTTCAAGGGCTTCAAAGCCGCAGGCGTCAACCGCGTCTCGCTCGGCGTGCAGGCCTTGAACGACATTGACCTGCGCGCGCTCGGCCGGCAGCATTCCGTCGCGGAAGCCCTGATGGCGCTCGACGTCGCTAATTCGGTCTTCGAGCGCACGTCCTTCGATCTGATCTACGGCCGCACGGGCCAGACGCCCGCCGCCTGGCGAAAAGAGCTGGAGTTGGCGCTCACCCGTTCGCCCGAGCATGTCTCGCTCTATCAGCTGACGATCGAGCCGGACACAATGTTCGAGCGCATGGTCAACACCGGCAAGATGGCGCTGCCCGACGCGGACACGCAGCGCGCGCTCTGGGACGTCACGCAGGAAGTCACCGCCCGCGCCGGCCTGCCAGCTTACGAAGTCTCGAACCATGCGCGGCCCGGCGCCGAGTGCCGGCACAATCTGGTGTATTGGCGCTACGGCGAATATGTCGGCGTCGGTCCCGGCGCGCATGGGCGGGTGGTCACGCCGCGCGGACGCCGCGCCCAGTCCACCGAGCGGCATCCCGAGATGTGGCTGACCTGCGTCGAGACCGAAGGCCACGGCATCATTGAGGACGAATTGCTCTCGTCCGAGCAGGAAGGCGACGAATTCCTGCTGATGGGGCTGCGGCTGCGCGAAGGCGTCGATCCGCAGCGCTATTTCCTGCTGACCGGCAAACGCCTGTCGCAGTCGCGCATCAGCGAACTTATTGGCGACGGGCTGGTCGAATTCACCCGCGACAACAGGCTGCGCGTCAGCTCCGAAGGCTTCCCGGTGCTTGATGCGGTCGTCGCCGATCTCGCGGCGTAGCGGCGCTCCGCCGCTTTTGGCGCAATGGTCGCGACAGTGACCTACATCGTAAGGTTATCCGCTCCCTTTGACGCAGACGCGGTGAGCGCGCTTCTGGCCGCGAGCTACTCAACTCTGTTGGCGTCGCATTACGAAAAGGCTCTGCTCGATCGAGCCTTGCCTTTCATGACAAAGGCGAATCCAACACTCCTCGCCTCTGGCGCCTTTTACGTCGCGCAGTGCAGCCACGGCGAACTCATCGGGTGCGGAGGCTGGTCGCTTGAGCGTCCAGGAACTGCAAAGATCGTCCGAGGGGAAGCGCATATCCGCCATTTCGCCACCCATCCCGACTGGACTCGCTTGGGCGTCGCGCGTTCGATTATGAATCGGTGCCGCATGGACGCCAAGGCGCGAGACGTAAGCGAACTTCATTGTTGCTCAACGTTCGCCGCCGAAAATTTTTACAAGGCGTTAGGCTTCAAAACCGTAGCGGGGGCAGATATCCCTCTCGACTCGCAGGTGTCATTCCCGGCAGTTCTGATGCAACACGCATTGTCGTGAGCAAGATGTCCACCACACGGACGCGTTGGCCTCT